>NZ_NHNZ01000051.1:0-180182 GCF_002727095.1 Halorubrum sp. C191
CGGAGACGACGAGCGACGAGACCGTGCGCTGTCCGGAGTGTGGCAAGGATACCGACCCGACCGTCGACTTCTGTCAGTGGTGCGCCGAGCCGCTCGGCGACGACGCTACGTGAGTGGATGAAAGAAAAAAGACCGGGCCGCGACCGACCTCAGAAGAGGTAGAACAGCGGGAAGACGAACACCCAGACGATGTCCACGAAGTGCCAGTAGAGGCCGAAGTACTCGATCGGCCGCTCGTCGTCGAGGTAGTGACCCTGGTAGGCCCTGACGAACAGGAAGATGGCTACCACCAACCCGAGTAGCACGTGGATCCCGTGGAGCCCGGTCGTGACGTAGTAGATCGACGCCTGGATCGGGTCACCATGAGCGTTCGCCGAGATGGTGACGCCCTTGTCGAAGACCTCGTGGTTCCACTCCCACATCTTGATCGCCATGAAGACGAACCCGAGCAGGATGGTCGACCCCAGCGACGCTAGCAGGCCCTGCCGGCTCTTCCGGCGGGCCGCGACCAGCGCTAAGATTACGGTGAACGAGGACGTGAGCAGCACGAAGGTGTTGATCAGTCCGGGTAGCGGGTCGGTCAGCGGCTCCCACGTCATCCAGCCCGCGTTGTAGCGGATGAAGATGGCCGCAGACAGCAGCGCGCCGAAGACGAGAACGTCGGACGCCAGAAAGAACCACATTCCCAACTTGACCTTCTCGACGCCGTTGAACGGCCACCGCTCGGCGAACTCGGTCGGCGGGGCGTAGAAGTCCTCAGTGCCCCACTTCACGCCGGTGTAGATGAGCCCGCCGATCCCGGCTAGGATCGCGGTCGGGTAGAGCAGGTTGGAGATGATGACATCGCTCTGGAGCGCTGTCTCGCCAAGCTCGACGGTGACGGAGTTGGCGAAGCCGGAGAGGCCGAACAGCAGGACTCCAAGGGCGAGCGACAGCGCGAACGGCCAGATGCTCGCGTGACTCGGATGTTTGTCCCAGTGAGCATATCTCGAGATGTGCGACGAGTGGGTGTTACCGCCGTCCGTGGCGACATCGCCGTCGTCGTCCGTCTTCATCGCGGGACCACCGTCGGGCACGTAATCCTTCACGAACTCCAGTTTTCCGGAAGCGTACGACGGTCGGTTCGGCCAGTTCTCAAGCGGTGGCGGCGAGGAGATCGCCCACTCCGCGGTCCGCGAGTAGTCCCACGGGTTGGCGCCGGCCGACTCGCCGGAGACGTAGGACTTCCCTAGGTTGTAGAACATGATGAAGAATGAGAACCCGAGCACGAACGCCCCGATCGTCCCGAACTGGTGGTAGATCTGGAACTCGGGATTGTACTCGAACACCCGGCGTGGGGTCTCCCAAGCGAGGAACATCGAGAAGTAGACGGCGTTGAAGCCGAGGAAGAACGTGGCGAAGTGGAGCTTTCCGAGGAACTCGTCGTACATCTTCCCGGTCACCTTCGGGAACCAGTAGTAGATTGCGCCGACGAGCGCCGTCGCCCCGCCGAACATCACGTAGTGGAAGTGCGCGACCACCCAGTAGGTGCCGCGGAACTCGTAGTCGAGTACGATAGCGCCGAGGAAGACGCCAGTAATCCCACCGAGGATGAACAACAGTAGCGCGCCGAACGCGAACAGGAACGGCGTCGTGAACTGGATCCGCCCCTTAATCAGCGTGTAGATCAGCGAGAAGACAATCAGGTCGAAGGGAAGCGAGATACCGATTGTCGTCGCCATCATCAGCGTCTTGATCTCCAGGTTGATCGTCGTCAAGAACATGTGGTGCATCCACACGAGGAACGACTGAACGGCGATCAAGCAGATGGAGATGATGACCCACTTGCGACCGACGAGGCGTCGGCCGGAGAACGTCTGGAACAGCTCCAGCATGACCCCGAGCGCCGGGAAGAAGACGATATACACCTCCGGATGGCCGAAGAACCACCAGAGATGGCTCCACAGCAGGGCCCCGCCCTCAGTTGCGGAGAAGTAGACGCTCCCAAGCACCCGGTCGGAGCCGAGGATCAACAGCGCACCGAGCAGCGCCGCGAACGCGAACAGCATCATCCACACGGTCGCGAGGATCGACCACGAGAACAGCGGCATGTCCATAATTCCCATCCCCTCAGCGCGGGAGTGATGGATGGACGTGAGGAAGTTCACCGTCGACGCGGTGACGCCGATAATGAACATTGTGAGCGCGAGGATCGCGCCGGTCGACCCGATACCGGGCGTGTACATCGGCACGTTGAGCGGCGCGTACATCGTCCAACCTGCGGTCAGCGTACCGCCTTGGAAGAAGCTGATCCCGAGCAGCGCGCCAGAGAACAGGTACATCCAGTAAGACAGCGCGTTCAGCCGCGGGAATGCAAGGTCGTCCGCGCCGATCTGAAGCGGGACGAAGTAGTTCGCGAACCCGAACGCGAACGGCGAAAGGAACCAGAACACCATTATCAACCCGTGCGCGGTGACGGCCTCGTTGTACGCCAGCCCAGAGAGGATCTGGCTCGTCGGATCCCACAGCTGGAGGCGGATGAGCAGCGCCATCACGCCGCCGAACAGCAGGAAGAACAGCGCTGTGATCGTGTATAGGATACCGATGTCTTTGTGATTGGTCGTGACTAGCCAGCGCTTGACGGAGGTCGTCGGCGGTAGTTCGCTCATGCGCTCACCCCGCTCTGTGTCACAGCTCCGAGCCCGGAGGCCTCGATACTGGCGCTTTCGGAGCCGTTTCCGGTATTATCGTACCACTCTTCCCACTCGTCTTCCGGAATGACGGTTATCTGTCCTTCCATTGCGGAGTGACCCGGACCGCACAGTTCGAAGCACTCGACGGGGTACGTCGCCTCACCGCCTTGCGCTGCGACGTCCTCGGAGCTCACTGAGAACCAGTTCTCGTTGTAGTCCCCGGGAATAGCGTCGGTCTTTATCCGCAAATCCGACGAGCCGAAGTTGTGCCAGACATCCCTTGAGGTCACATTAATATCGATTCGCTGGTCAGCGGGCACGATCAGCTCACCCCGTTCCGTGTGTCCGTTCGGGTACTCGTACGCCCACCCGTACTGGTAGCCTTCGACCATGATCTCGATGTCGCCCTCGTCGCCGGTGTCCGGTCCGTCCTCGACGTAGAGGAGTAGCCCGTACGAGTACACGACGAGGCTGATGACGACGATCGCGCTCAACCCGAACGAGAGGAAGAGCTTCTTCGCTTTCGGACCGCCCTGTCCCGTGGGGAGCTCGCCGACGACCGGCGCGTCGAACTCTTCGTCCGACCGGTTCCCGTCGTCGCGGTACTTGTACACGTTCCACAGCGTGTACGCCACGACGATGGTGCCGACGAGGGTGCCGAGCGCGAGGAAGACGAAGAAGATCTCGTCGAAGACCTCCGCCTGTGCGCGCCAGTCACTCCCCTGTTGTAGGATAACTGGATCTATCATGTTCGTCTGTCTGCCCTTGTACCTCCCTTGGCGATGGTACACTTATCTCTTGTGTAGCGGGCCGGGCGATCGGACGAGAGAGGCAGCGATTCAGGCACCCGAGCGGAGCCGGAGCCGCTCCGCCGACGAACCCGGCGACGGTCGAGCGGGACGCGCAGCGAACGGCACGGGCGCACGTGTCGGAACGCCGGGAACTCGCGCGTCGAAGGGTATTTGTACGCGCGAACGGAGGCCCTAACAACGGATATCCATGACATCACTAACCCTCTTGAGTACGGGGCTGATGGGCCTCCTCGTCGTCGCCACCTTCGTCGCGGTCGCCGAGATCGGCGCGAAGCGAGCGGCGCCCGGTCGCGACGGCGACGGCGGTAGCTACGAGGCGATCGTCGAGACGCTCGGCGACATCGCCCGGACGCCAGTCGTGTGGGCGATCTCGTTCGTGGGCGTCACCGTCCTCTTCGGCGGCAGCATCATCCTCGGCGTCGGGAGCTTCGGTATCCCAGAGGGGCTCGCCGGCACCCTAGTGAACGTCGCGTACCTGATCGTCGGGCTGCTCCTCGTTGGCTTCGTCTTCCTCGGCGCGTACTTCGCGACGCGGAGCCGCGGACTCGGAAACGCGCACGGCGTCGCCGCCGGCACCCTCGCGACCGGCGCCGCGTTCCTCGTCCTCGTCACGGTCCAGCTTCTCGTCGGCGTCGTCGGCTGATCGACGGGAAACGCGTTCTCTCCCCGGCGAAACCCTTCGACCGTCAGCGCCCGCTCTCGGCGCCGGAACCGCGGAGCCCGTCGTCGAGCCCGAGCCCGACGCGCGAGCCGTACCGGTCCCACACGACGACGAGGGACGGCACGAGCAGGATCGAACAGAGGTAGGCGTAGAACACGCCCAGCGCGAGCAGGACGCCGAAGTCGCGAAGCAGGGGGATCACCGCGAGCCACAGGACGCCAAGCCCGGAGACCGTGGTGAGCATGCTGCCTGTGAGCGCGCCGCCGGTCCCGGCGATGGTGACGTCGAGCGCCTCGTCGATCGGGAGCCCCTCTTGATACTCGTCGACGAACCGGTGGACGAAGTGGACGGTGTAGTCCACCCCGAGCCCGATCGACACCGAGAGGATGGGGGCGTTGATCGGCGTCAGCGGGATGTCGAACAGCCGCATCGACCCGATGAGCAGCCCGACGGTGACGAGGACGGGAACGAGGTTCAGGAAGCCGTAGACGGCCTTCCCCTCCAAGTACGCGTACGACAGCGCCAAGAACAGCGCCGTGAGCCCGAAGGCGGCGAACAGGCTCCGGATCGCCGACTCGGTCAGCAGGTCGATCACGGCCTCGTTGACCACGAGGGAGCCGGTCGGCACCGCTTCGAGCGGCGTGCGCTCGGCGAGGTCGCGCACGTCGGCGACCGCCTCGGAGTCGTCGACGCCAGGTTTGATCGTGAAGTCGACGCGCGCGCTGCCGCGGTCGGCCGCCACGTATCCTCGGGCGCGGCTCTCCGCGGAGGAGTCCAAGAGCGCGTCGTACACCTCGTCGACGTTGCGGTCGGGCACGCCGTTCCCGAGGCGGTCGTTGCGCTCTACCAACGCCGCGAACTCGGGGTCACGCGACGCGCGGTCGTCGATCACGGTGACGACGCTCGTCGCCTGCGCGCGGCGCTCGTCGGTCGTCGCGAAGGTCTCCGGCGGGTTCCGCGCGGTCCGGTCGATCAGTTCCAGGGCGTCGTCGTCTCTCACCGACTGGTCGATGTACAGCGTCACCGACCCCACAAAGTCCTGTTCGAACTCCTCCTCGAACAGCGTCAGCACGTCGAGGAACGTGTAGTCGGTCGGCGCGAACGGCTCTGGCAGCTCCGCGTACGTCTCCAACCGGTCTTGATCCGGGAAGAAGGCCTCCTGCGAGAACTCCGTGTCCACGCCGGAGCCGTAGGCGCCGCCGGCGGCGCCGCCGAGGAGGAGGAGCACGACGACCGCGACCGGAGCGATCCGCGAGAGGTCGACGCCGACGCGGAGGACGCGCGCGATCCGCGAGCCGCCGGTGCCGAGCGCGCTCGTGCCGAACTCCGGGATCGGGAGCCCCTCGCGCCACCGGTCAGAGAACACCTTCGCGGCCGGGAGGAAGACGCCGAAGATGATCAGCGTGAATGTGATCCCGGCGGCCGCGACGATCCCGAAGTCGCGGTTGGGGTCGAACGGGCTCGCGACGTTGGAGACGAGCCCGAACACGGTGGTGATCGTCACCAGCAGGAAGGCGATGAGCAGCTGGTCGGTCGTGGTCCGCATCGACCGCTCGATCCCAGCCCCGGTCGCCCGCTCCTCGCGGTAGCGGTTGACGATGTGGATGCCGAAGTCGATCCCGACCGCGAGCAGGAGCGGAAACACCGTCACGAGCGAGTTGGAGAAGGGGATCCCGGCGTACCCCATGAACCCGAACGTCCACAGGAGCGACATGAGCAGTGCTGACAGCCCGATCGCCATGTCGAACGGGTCGCGGTACGAGAAGATCAGGAATCCGACGATCAGGATGAGCGCCGCCGGGAAGACGATGATCGCGGTGTCGGTCAACAGCGCGGTTATCTCGGACTGGAGGACGCCGTCGCCGAAGAGGATCGCGTTCTCGCCGGCGACGTTGCCCGGGACGGAGTCGACGACGTCGACGCTGCGGGTCTGGAGCTCCGTCACCCGCGCCGTCGTCGCCGACGCCGGAAGGTCGTACGTGATCCCCACGATCGCGGTGTCGGCCGCCTGCGCGGTGGGGTTGTAGTCGACGGACACCTGCGCCGCGATCGCGCCCGTCGCGTCGGCGTCGGCGATGGCGGCCCGCAGTTCGGCGGGCGTCGCCTCGGCCACGGCGTCGCGTCGCTCGGCAGCGCTCGCGGCGGTCGAGTCCAGCTGTCGGGCGACCGCGTCGGCGTGGCTCGACGTCGACGCGACCCGGAGCGTCGACCGCGACTCCAGCCGGTGTTGGGTCTCCAAGGTTCGTAGCAGCGCGTCGCGAGAGAGGACGTTGTCGTCGGAGACGATCACCTGCGCGGAGGTGGCGGAGCCGCCGATCGACGTCTCGAACTCCTCGTCGATGTCGTCGAGCGCCCGCTGTGCGGGGATGTCCTGCGTGAACTGGTCCGTGCCGGCGTTCGTCTCGATGCCGGTCAGACCGCCCGCGAACGCGGCGGTCACGAGGATGAAAACCGCGATGACCGCCAGCGGCCGCTCCGTGACGACGCGGTCGATCTCCTCGATCAGCCGGTCGACGGCGGTCACGGTCGCCCCGCTGTCCGACGTTCACTCGTCGGCGACGGAAGGCTGGCCGACGGGGAGCGAAGGCGGTGGCGCTCCGTCGCGCGAACGGTGGCGTGTCCCCTCATCGGATCACCGCCGTCGGTACCAGACGGCGCCGCCGGCCGCGGCGACGACGAGCAGGGCGGCGACGGCGATCAGGCCGACGGGGCGCCCGCCGTCGTCGACGGCGGCGGTCACCGTGACCGGGACCTGCGTGATGTCGGAGATGCGGTCGTTGCCCCGCTCGTCCTCGTACCGGAAGTCGAGCTCGATCGGGTGGTCCTCGACGCTCGCCCCCGAAGCGGCGGACACCTCGAACCAGGTCTCAGCGGACTCGCCGGGTTCGAGCTCGTCGACGAACGCCTCGTCGTTGACCGCCGTCAGCGGGCTGTCGGCGTAGAGTCCGGCGTTGATCGAGGAGAGCGTCTCCGGCCGCCGGTTCGTGATCGTGGCGTTGATTCGCCGGGTCTCGCCCGCCGTGACGGTGGCGTTCTCGACGGCCAGTTCGAACTCGGGCTGCCGGGGCGCCACCTCGACGCGGCGGGTCTTCTCGACCGAGAGCGTCGCGTCGCCGCTGTCGTACTCGGTGGTGAACCGGAACTGTCGGGGGCCGGGGTCGGCGCTCCCGCTCACGTCGGCGTCGAAGGTGAAGGTCGCCGACTCGCCGGCCGGGATCGTCGGGAGCGCGTACCGGCTCTCGCCGAGGCTCACGCGGTTACTCCCGGAGTCCGCGACGAGGACGGCGTTCTCGACGTCGAGCGGGCCCTCGTTCGTGATCGTGCCGGAGACCGTGCCGGAGTACCCGACTTCGAGCGTGCCGGAGACGTTGCGCAGCGCGAACGACTGCTCACGGATCGGAACGACGCCGGCGCGGGCGGCCGCCGCGGTCGCGTCGATTCCGTTCGGGTCGCGGTAGTCGACGGTCGAGGAGAGCGCGTAGGCGCCGCCGGGGAACGACTCCGCCACGGAGGAGTCGAACGTCACCGTCCGGTTCTCGCCGGGCGCCCAGTCGCCGACGAACGCCTGCCCGCCGCCCTGCCCGAGGGTGACGCCGGGCGCGGTCGTGGTGCCGGAGACGACCGCGTCGCGCGCGGTCTCGTCGCCGACGTTCGACAGCGTGACGGCCACGTCGCCGCTGCCGCCGACCTGCGCGTCGGTGTCGGTCTCGATGACCGCGAAGCGGGCGCCGTCGTCGACGACGATGGTCAGGTCGAAGTCCTCGATCCCGCGGCGGTCCTTGTGGTCGTTGAACTCGGGGATGATCTCGAAGGTGTACCGGTAGCGGGCCGTCGCCTCGACCTCGTACCGGCCGTCGGGCACGTCGTCGGGCACCGTCACGTCGAGCGGCACGGAGACCGGGCTCGCGGCGGTCCGAACGTCTCCGACCGGGATCTTGCCGTCCTCTACGTCGATCGGCACGCCGCCGTCGTCGATCTCGAGGGTGAGCCCGCGAGCGGTGGTGACGCGGGAGTCAAGCTGGTTGCCGATCGACATCTCGCCGGTGTTGACGATGTCGATCGTGAGGGTCGACTCGGCGCCGCTCGGAACCGTCCGCTGGGTGGCGAACAGTTCCAGCACGGGCGACCCGCGGACCTGTCTAGGGGTCGGATTCGACTCCGTCTGCGCGACGGTGCCGTCGGCGGTCGGACCGTCGACTCCCGACAACGCGGCGACGTCGCCGCCGGACGGCGCGCCCGCGCTCGGCGCCGCGGCGCCGGCGAGCGAGACGCCGACGAGCAGTGCGCTCGCCGCGACGACGGCGAGCGCGGCCGTCGCGAGCCGCGTCGGCCGGCTCATCGGTCACCTCCGCCGTCGCTTGGGGTGCGTTTGGTCGCGAACGGCGACCGGTCGTACCGCGGCGGAGCGTGACGAGTCATAGGTTCCTGTCAGTCGCCATCGACATAAGCGTGTTGAATGAACGTTCAATCAGGGCCGATATATAGTCGGCGCCAGTATCCAGAACATGGACGGACCGTTCGCGGAGCCGACGAACACGCGGGAAGCGATCCTCGGCGCGGCGTTCCGCGCGCTCCGGAAGCACGGGTACGCGAGCGTCACGATCCAGCGGATCGGCGACGAGTTCGACAAGAGCCCGTCGCTGGTGTACCACCACTACGACGGCAAAGACGACCTGCTCGTCGACCTCATGGGGTTCCTGCTCGACGAGTTCGAGGCCTCGATTTCCGACAGCGGCGACCCCCCGCCCGTCAGCGGCGGCGACTCGCAGCCGGTCGACGAGTCGGCTCCGAGCGCGAACAGCGACGGCGCCGAGGCGCCTCCGGAGCGCTCGGCCCGGGACGAGCTCGACATCTACCTCACGGCAGCGGTCGATCCCGCGTCCCTCGACGGCGCCTACGCACCGGACGCGCAGTTCGTCACGGTGATGACGGAGCTCCGCGCGCAGGCCGCGAACGACGAGGCGTACCGCGAGCACTTCGACCGCAGCGACCGGGTCTTCGGCGAGTACCTAGAGCGGCTCGTCCGCGAGGCCGCGGCCGAGACGGAGGCGCCCGACGGGCACGCAGCGGGAGCCAGCCCACCATCGGTACCTGTTGAGGAGGTCGTCGCGACCCTCCAGACGTTCGCGACCGGGGGGATGTTCCGCTGGACGACGACCAACGGGGGAGCCTGGGTCGACGACTCCCGCGCCGGGATCGACGGGTACCTCGAACGGGTCCTGCCGCTGGTGGAGACGGACGAAGCGGACTGAGTTCGCTCTCGGCGGCGACTGGCCTCGTTTCCGGCGGCTGCCGGGAGGAAGGGGACCGGTTCAGCGGTCGGTGACGCCGTCGGCGTCCATCCTGGAGACCTCCTCTTCGAGCCACTCGCGGAGCCACTTCACGCGTTTGATCCGCTGGTGGGCGATGCTCTCGGCGGTGTCGGAGACGACGCGGTCGGTATGGTCGTGCGCTCGCTGGAGCACCCGGTCGACCATCTTCGCGGAGTCCATGTGCGTGCGCGACTCGTACCCCATGCGCAACAGCATGAGGACCGCGCCGTTGGCGCCGACCTTGTCGAGCACGTCGGCCTCGATCAGACACCGGCTCTCGAGGGGCACGTCGTCGAGGTCGCCGGTGTACGAGTGGTCGACGACCGCCCCGCACACCTCCTCGATGAACGACTCGGGGTAGTTGCCGCGGCTCTGGAGGTACTCGCGGGTGACGCGCGCGCCGGCCTCCGCGTGGACGTCCTGCTCCGCCTCCAGCTTGGCGACGTCGTGAAAGACGGCCGCGACGCGGACCACGTCCACGTCGGCGCCCTCCGCCTCGGCGATCTCTGTCGCGAGGTCGACGACGTTGAGGATGTGGTTGAACCGGTACGACGCCGAGTGCCAGGGGTACCAGCGCATGCGCCCGCCGTCGTCCTCGCTCTCGACGCTGGCCGCGAGGTAGTCGCGGACGAAGCCTTTCATCTCCTCGAAATCCTCGTCGCTCACCTCCGTTTCCTTAATTTCGACGCCCACCGGGACCACCTCGGGCGAAAAGATCGTGATTCATTACCGTAGGCGAGGAGCGTTTCGGTCTTAGGCGTTACGACGGAGTCTTCGGGCGCGAGACGGCCGTCGCTAGCGGCCGCCTTCCGGCGATGCGGCGAGCGTTGACGCGACGCGAGACGCTTAACAGGGTCGCGGGCGCACCGACTGCTATGTTGAGTCCCTTCGGGAACGACGACCGCGCTCGGTTTCAGCGGGCCGCGGCGGTGAACGTCGCGGGCAACGCGGCGAAGATAGCCGTCGTGGGCGCGACGGGGCTCGCGTTCAACAGCGTGGCGCTGCTGGCCGACGCCGCACACTCCGTCGCCGACCTCGTCGCCAGCGCGGTCGTGTTCGTCTGGGGGGGATCGCGGTACGAGAGCGCGGACGAGACGCACCCGCACGGCCACCAGCGGATCGAGCCGCTGACGGCGCTGTTCGTCGGCGCGACGGTGGCGGTCCTCGGGCTGCTCCTGTTGCGCGAGTCCGTGCTCGGGTTCGTCGGCCCGGTGGAGGTGCGGGCGAGCCTCCTCCTCGTCGGGGCGCTGCTGTTCGCGATGGCGGACATGTACCTGCTGTATCGGTACACGGAACTGGTGAACGCCGACCTGGGCTCGACGGCGCTCGCCGCCCTCGCGGTCGACTGTCTCAACGACATCTACACCACGATCGCCGCCCTGGTCGGCGTGTTCGGCGTGTTCCTGAACGTGCCCGTTCTCGATCCCGTCGCCGGCGCGCTCGTCAGCCTCCTCGTCGTCTACCAGGGGATCGAGATCGGCCGCGAGAACGTCACGTACCTCGTCGGGGGCGCGCCGCCGCCGGGCGACCGCGAGCGCGTGGTCGCCGCCCTCCGCGACAACCCCGCCGTCGAGGGCGTCCACGACCTGACCGTGTTCTACGACGGAACCGACCTGGAGGTCGAGGTCCACGTCGAGGTCGACGGGGAGATGACGCTCCGAGAGGCCCACAGCGTGGAGACGGAGCTCGTCACGACCCTGCGCGGACTGGAGGACGTCGGCGACGTCCACGTCCACCTCGATCCGTCCGGCCTCGGCGAGTGGAAGGACGCGCCGGAGGCGCCCGACTCCGCGGCCGATCGCGGGGACGACGCCGGCCCGCGAGAGTGACCGTCGGCGGGGGTCCGAAACCGCCGGTGTCGTGCGGGTTTTGCCCCCTCGTCACGTACAGATCGGTATGCTTGGTCGCCGCTGGCTGGAGATGACGTGGCGGGACGGACTGTTCGCACACTGGCCCGTCGACCCGTCGACCGTCGCCGCGGCGCTGCCCGACGGGCTCTCGGTCGCGACTCACGACGGCGACGCGTACCTCGGCGTCGTCCCGTTCGTGATGGAGGACATCCGTCCGCGCGGGGTCCCGCGAGGGCTGTCGTTCCCCGAACTCAACCTCCGGACCTACGTCGAGGGGCCGAACGGTCCCGGCGTCTACTTCCACAGCCTCGACGCCGACGATCGTCTCGGCGTCGCGGTCGCCCGCGGGCTGTTCCGGCTCCCGTACTACCGCGCCGAGACCGACGTTCGGGGCACCGCGGCGAGCGGCGGCGCGGGGCAGGGAGGCGTCGACGCGGACGCGCGCGACGCCGTCCGCTTCGCGAGCCGTCGCGTCCACGAGGGCGTCCCGCACGCGCGGTTCGACGCGACCTACGCGCCGGCCGGCGAGGCGTTCACCCCGGATATCGGGTCGCTGCCGGCGTTTTTACTGGAGAACTACCGGTTCTACACCGCGGGAGAGAGCGGGCGGCTGTACGTGGGCAAGATCGAACACGACCCGTGGACGCTGCGGCCGGCCGAGGCGGATATCCGGGCGAACACGCTGTTCGCGGCGAACGGCTTCGAGGCCCCCGACGGCGACCCGATCCTCCACTACGCCGAGCCGATCGCGGTCACCGCCGACCGGATCAGGCGGGCCTGACGCCGAGCGGAGCGTCCGCGGCCGGAAGCGACCGCGACCAGCCGGCTACGGGAACAGCCCGCGGTACTCGTGGGCCTTCGCGGTGCGCTCCAAGGCGAGCGTGTAGGCGGCGGTCCGCAGGTCGGGGAGCTCCTTCGTGTCGTACTGTTCGACGGTCTTGTCGAAGGCGCTCCCGATGCGCCGCTCAAGCTCGGCGTTAACCGTCTCCAGCGGCCACGAGAACTCCTGCGCGTTCTGGACCCATTCCAGGTAGGAGACGATGACGCCGCCCGCGTTCGCGAGGATGTCCGGCACGACTTGGATGTCGCGCTCGGTGAGCGCCTTGTCGGCCGCGACGGTCGTCGGGCCGTTCGCCGCCTCGACGACCGCCGACGCACGGAGGTCGTCGACGTTGTCGGCGGTGATCACGCCCTCGACGGCGGCCGGGATGAGCACGTCGACGTCGAGCGTGAGCAGCTCCGCGTTGGTGATCTGGTCGGGGTCGTCCCAGCGGGAGTCGGCGGTGCTCGCGCCGCCGCGGATCTCGCCCGCGACATACTCCTCGACCAGTCCGCCGGCGTCGACGTGCGCGCCGAGCGCGGCCACGTCGAGCCCGTCGGGGTCGTAGGCCGCGCCCGACACGTCCGAGGTGGCGACCACGTTGGCGCCCCCCTCGTCGAGGAGTCGGGCCGCGTTCGACCCGACGTTCCCGAACCCCTGAATCGCGATCGTCGCGTCCGACAGGTCGCGGTCGAGGTACTCGAAGAGCCGCTCCGTGACGAGCGAGACGCCGCGACCGGTCGCCTCCACGCGACCCGGCGTTCCGCCGATCTCAAGCGGCTTCCCGGTGACGACCTGCGGGACGGAGTACCCCTCGTACATCGAGTAGGTGTCCATCATCCACGCCATCGTCTGCGGGTTCGTGTTCATGTCCGGCGCGGGCACGTCGATCTCGGGACCGATCATCCGACGGATCCCCTCGGTGTACCGCCGGGTGAGCCGTTCGAGGTCGCGTTCGGTGAGGTCTTTCGGTTCGCAGATCACGCCGCCTTTGGCGCCTCCGTACGGGAGGTCGACCAGGGCAGTCTTCCACGTCATCCACCCGGCGAGCGCCTCGACCTCTCGCTGCGTGACCGTCGGGTGGAACCGAACGCCGCCCTTGAACGGCCCGCGGGCGCTGTCGAACTGACAGCGGTACCCCTCGAACACCTCGACCTCCCCGGACTCCAGCTCCACCGGGAGCGTCACCTTCAGCGTGCGTTCCGGGTGCTTGAGCCGCTCGAACACCCCGTGGTCCACGTCTGCGTACTCCTCGGCGCGGTCCATCTGGGCGAGCATGTTCTCGAACGGATCGTCGGCCATGGCGACCACGACTCGATCGTTCGTGATATTGGTTTCGGCAAGTTTCTCCTTTGATAGATGATAACAATCACGGCAATCGACGCCCGCGGATCGGCGCTCGCACGTCGAAGCCTTCCGGCCACGTCCGACCGGACTTATACGTCGGGGGGAACAAGCCGCGGACATGACACACGGACACGCGACGGGGGACCGTCGATGACGGCACAGACGCTCCATCCCCGAGTCCAGGTCGTGTGGGTCCTCCGCGCGGTGCTGCTGTCTGCGCTCGTCACCGCTCCCTTCGTCGGCGGCGCGTACTTCGAGTACCTCCCGCGGTGGGCACCGGTCGCCGTCGGGGGGGTCGTCCTGACGCTCACCGTCGCCCACGCGCTGTTGCGGTACCGACGCTGGAGCTACGAGATCCGCGAGGACGCGATCTACCTCGACCGCGGGGTGGTCACGCAGGTCCGGACGACGGTGCCGCTGGTGCGGATCCAACACGTCGACTCCCGCCGCGGCCCGGTCGAACGGACGGTCGGGCTCGCCTCCTGCGTGGTGTACACCGCCGGATCGCGGGGCGCGGACGTGCGGATCCCGGGACTCACGCCGGACGGCGCGAGCGACCTCCGCGAGGAGTTGAAGCGGCTGGCGATCCGCGCCGACGGGGAGGACGCGGTGTGAAGCTGGCGCCGCAGTCGGTCCCGTACCGCGCGCTCCAGAAGGCGGCCGGGACCGCCGTCGCGCTGTTCGTGATCGTGAACAGCGGCGGCTTCGGGCTCCCGTTGGCGGTCGGCGGGGGCGCCGCCATCCTCCTCGTCACGTTCGCCTACGAGGTCGCGTACTACCGCCGGTTCGAGTACGTCCTCACCGAGGACACGCTCGACATTTCCTCCGGCGTCATCTCGCGACGCGAGCGAGAGATCCCGTACCGGCGGATCCAGAACGTCGACGTGAGCCGCGGCGTGATTCAGCGGGCGATCGGCGTCGCCGCGGTCGACTTAGAGACCGCCGGCGGCTCCAGCACCGAGGGGTCGATCCGCTTCGTCACGCCCGACGAGGCGACGCGGCTCCAGCGCGAAGTCCAGCGCCGGAAGTCCGGACGCGCCAGCCGAGACGACGACGCCGAGGCGTCGGGGACCGACGCCGACGCGGTCGACCCCGGTGGAGACGACGCGTTCGGCCCCGACGAGGAAGTGTTGTTCGCCATCTCGCCCGGCGAGCTCGCCATGGTCGGCGCGCTGTCGTTCGACGGGCGCCTGATCGGGCTGCTGGCGTTCCTCAGCTCCGGGTCGTTCCCGGTGCTGTCGAGCTTCCTGCCGGAGACCTCGGCCGCCGCGCTGACCGCGACCGCGATCGTCGGGGTCGCGGCCCTCTTCATCGCGTCGTGGCTCATCGGCGCGGGCGTCGCCTTCTCGAACTACTACGGGTTCCGGCTCTCGCGGGCCGGCGACGAGCTGCGCTACGAACGCGGGCTGTTCCGGCGATACAGCGGGTCGATCCCGACGGAGAAGATCCAGGCGCTGCGGATCACCGACAACCCCGCCAAGCGCGCGCTCGGCTACGCGAGCCTCTCTATCGAGACGGCGGGATACGCCCCCGGACAGGGGAGCGAGTCGGGCAACCAGTCCGCCGTCCCGATCGCCGCCACCGACCGCGTCTACCGGCTCGCACACGAGGTCGAGTCGTTCGGGACGCCGGAGTTCAACCGCCCGCCGAAGCGGATCCGCTGGCGGTACGTCATCCGGTACACGCTGATCGTCGGCGTCCTCACCGGGATCGCGTACGGCGTGAACTGGTACGTGTCGCCGTCGATCCCCTGGTACGGGGCGGCCGCCCTCCTCCTCGCCGTCCCGCCCGCGGCGCACCTGAAGTGGAAACACCGCGGCTACTGGGTCGGCGAGGACCACCTGCTCACGCGGAACGGGTTCTGGAGCCGGACCGTCGCCGTCGTCCCGTACTACCGGATCCAGAACGTGATCGACAGCCGGACCGTGTTCCAGCGCCGGTGGGGCGTGGCGACGATCGTCGCCGACACGGCGGGCACCGGTTCGCTGACCGGCAGCGACGCGGCCGCCGTCGACTTCGAGGTCGGCGAGGCCGAGGCGCTGAAGCAGACCCTCACCGAGCGCCTCGCGACCGCCGTCGCGGCCCGCCGAAGCGACGGGGCCGACTCCTTCGAATGGCTCGACGGCGACGACGGGGGAGAGGACGGAGTCGACGAGACGGACGGAAGCGTCGGGAGTCGCACAGAGGAGGGGAAGCCCGCCGAAGACGAGGAGCCCCCTGGAGGCGAGAAGCCCGCGGGAGACGAGAGGGGCGGCGTCGACGAGGGTGGCGTAGGGAGCGAGGACGCCGGCGACGAACCCGACGACGACGTGGTCGCCGACGCCGAGGCGGACGACGTTGCGAGCGAGGCGTCGTCCGAGGAGGACCTCGATATCCCCGAGGACGGCGTCGTCCGGCCCGACTTCTCGCCGAGCGATCGCGATTACTCGGAGCCCGCGGAGCGGATCGACACCGGAGAGTACGCGGTCGACCAGAACCCGTCGGACGCCGACGTGGCGCACGGGCCGGGATCCGGCGAGGAGCGCGAGGCAGACGGAGACGCGGCGGACGGCGATCGCGACATCGCGGACGGCGACCGCGACGGGGAGGGCGAGACTCCAGACGACCGCTGAGGGGCGTGGCCCGCGCGGCCCCGCCCGCTCACTCGTCGAGGAGCTGTTGTGCGATCGTGTTGCGGAGCACTTCGCTCGTTCCCTCGTATATCTCCGAGAGCTTGGCGTCGCGGTAGAACCGCTCCGCGGGGAAGTCCTTGGTGTAGCCGTAGCCGCCGTGGATCTGGATGCCCTCGTTGGCGACCTCCCGGGCGATCTCCGAGGCGTACAGCTTCGCCTGCGCGGCCTCCTTGATGTAGTCCTCGTCGCGCATCTTCAGGTCAGCCGCCTCGTGCATCAGCAGCTCCGCCGCGCGCGCCTTCGTGTCCATGTCGGCGAGCTTGTGCTGGATCGCCTGGAAGTCAGAAATGGGGCGGTCGAACTGTTCGCGCTGTTGGGCGTAGGATTTCGCCTCGTTAAGTGCCGCGCGCGCGATCCCGACCGACCGGGCCGCGATGGTGATGCGCCCGCCGTTGAGCGTCTTCAGCGCGTGGACGAACCCGTCGCCCTCCTCGCCGAGCAGCCGGTCCTCGGGGATCCACATGTCGTCGAACCGGAGCTCCGCGGTCGGACATCCCTTGTCGCCGAGCTTGTCCTCCGTCCCCTCGACGATGAACCCGTCGTCCTCCTCGGGGCGCACGACGAACGAGGAGATGCCGTTCCGGCCGGCGTCGGGGTCGGTCTTGGCGAACAGGGTGACCGTGTCAGCGACGGAGCCGTTCGAGATCCAGAGCTTGCCGCCGTTCACGACGTAGCCGTCGCCGTCGCGTTCCGCGGTGGTCGACATCGCCGGCACGTCGGAGCCGGCCTCCGCCTCCGAGAGGGCGAACGCGCCGATGTCCTCGGCGGTGTTTAACGCGGTGAGGTACTCCTGCTTCTGGGCCTCGTCGCCGAACTCGTAGAGCATGTTGCCGGCCAGCGAGGTGTGGGCGGCGACGACCGTCCCGAGCCCGCCGGAGCCGCGGGAGATCTCTTCGAGCCCGATCGCGTAGCTGTGGTAGTCGAGGCCCGCGCCCTCGTACTCCACCGGGAACGGCATGCCCATGAGACCGAGGTCGGCCATCTTCTCGACCAGGTCGGCGGGGAACTCATCGGTCTCGTCGATCTCGGCCGCGCGCGGAACGACCTCCTCGTCGACGAACTCCGCGACGGTGTCGCGTATCTGACGCTGCTCTTCGGTGAGCGTGAACTCCATACCCGAGCCTTTGGCCGGGCGGACTTAGCCGTTTCCACACGATTGTACACGGGTCGTCGGTTCGTCGGAGCTGACGGGAGTCGAGTCGTGCGATTTCGGCCGCCCGTCCCGCGGTCGACGCCCGGCGGACGTTCCACGAGGGTTTTTATGCGTTGTGCCGTAAATACCGGCAACTGAATGAGCGGACGAGAACACGGCCCCGGCGAGGCCGACCTCGAGTGGTGTCACGAGGCGGTCCAGGGGGTCTCGCGGACCTTCGCGCTGACTGTCGACGTGTTAGAGGAGCCGATGGCGTCGCAGATCTGCGTCGGCTACCTCCTCTGCCGCGTCGCCGACACGGTCGAGGACGCGGGTCATATCCCGCCGGACGCCCAGAGCGACGTGTTGCGGACGTACCGGCGATCGATCGATCCGGACGACGAGACGGACATCGCGGCGTTCCGCGCGTCGGTCGACGAGTGGCTGCCCGCGGAGCGCGACGACGACTGGACCGTCGTCGCCGAGGCGCCCACGATCGCTGCGACGTTCGAAGAGCTCGACCCGGAGGCCCAGGATGCCATCGTCCCGCCGGTGTTGGAGATGGTCGACGGGATGGCGATGTTCGTCGAGCGTCACGCGACCGAAGGCGGACTCCGCATCGACGACCGCGACGAGTTGGAACAGTACTGCTACTACGCGGCCGGCACCGTCGGCAACCTCATCACGAACCTGCTCACCCGCGGCGACCTCACCGAGGAGCGCGCGACGCGACTGCGGGAGACCGCCGAGGAGTTCGGCCTCCTCCTCCAGCTCGTCAACGTCTCGAAGGACGTCTACGACGACTACACCGAGGAGAACAACGTCTACCTCCCTGCCGAGTGGCTCGAGGCCGAGGGCGTCGAGCAGGAGCGCGTTGTCCACCCCGAGAACCGCGAGTCGTCCGCGCGGGTCGTCGGCCGGACCGCGGACTACGCCCGCTCGTTCCTCGACGACGCGCAGGCGTACCTGGAGACGATGCCGCTGTCGAACGGGAACACGATGGAGGCGTGGACGGTCCCGTACCTGCTCGCGGTCGGTACCCTCCGAGAGCTCGGGAGCCGCCCGGAAGACGCGCTCACCGAGACCGGCGTGAAGGTGTCCAGACAGGAGGTGTTCGCGGTGATGTCCGCGGCGAGCGACGTCGGCCGCGACTCGCTCGCGGAACTGCGCCAGACCATCGCCCGGACGCCGTTCCACCGCGCGGTCGGCTCGGCGGACTGAGCCGCCGCGCGTCGCCGCCGCTTTCGTTTTTCCCCGGCATCCCTCGTCGCTCACAGCCGCGACCGCGCCCGGGACACCGCGGGAACGCGCACGCCCGTCGTCTCCCCGAGCGCCTCGGCCGCGCTCAGCAGCCACTCCGCGCGCTCGACACGGGAGTCGAGGTCTCCCGGACCGATCCGGTACCGCTCGACCAGCTCCTCGACGGTCGCGCCCCCGATCCACTCGTCTAGGATGCGGGCGGTCTTCACCGACTCCAGCCACCCCTCGAAGTCGTCCGGGTCGGTCATGTCCGTCGTCAGCTGTGCGGCGTTGCTCCGGGCGAACTGGTAGATGTCGGCCCGCTCTGCGTTGCCGAGGTAGGTGTCCTGCATGTCCGGCGTGTCGCAGATCACCTCGAAGGCGGTGAGCGTCGTCGCCTCGGACAGGTCGGCCGCCGCGCGGAGGCCGGCGACGATCCGCTCGCCGGTCTCCGGGCGGACGTACTGCTTCGAGGTCGTCTCGCCGACCGCCGTCGCGACGAGGCGATAGTCCTCGACCCCGCCCGTCTCCCGCGCGACCATCTCGGCCGCAACGAGGTCGTCGACCGCGACGGCGACGGCGTCGGCGAGCCCGCCCGCCCCCGTCTCTCGCGCGTAGAACGTCCCCTCGAACACGTCGAGGATCTCCGACTCGGTCGCGGCGAACCCCGTCGCGACCGCCGCGAGCACGTGCGTCCGGAGCGCGCCCGGCTCGGCGAGCTGCGACTCGACGGCCTCGGGCTCGCCCTCGACGTAGCGCTCGCGAACCTCCCCTCGAGTGTCTGCGTCGGCGACGAGGACCGCCTCCCCGTGCGGGTCGAGGCCGGGCCGACCGGCGCGGCCGCACATCTGGTGGACCTCGAGCGTCGGGATCCACGCCATGCCGCCCTCCCCGTACCGGCGCTGGTCGCGGACGACGACGCGGCGCGCGGGCACGTTGACGCCGGCCGCCAACGTGGGCGTGGCGCAGATACAGGCCACGTCGCGCTCGCGAAACGCCGACTCGACGACGGCGCGGTGACCCGACCGGAGCCCGGCGTGGTGGAACGCGACGCCCGTCCGCAGGCAGTCGGCGAGCTGTCGGCCGGTGAGCGTGCCGTCCACGTCGGTCGCCTCCTCGGCCGCCGCGGCGGCCGCCTCGTCGATCCCCAACTCCGCGGCGAGGCCGTCCTCGGCGAGCCGCTCGGCGAGGTCGACCGCCTCGCGGCGAGAGCGGACGAAGGCGAGGCACTGGCCGCCGTCCGCGACCGCGTCGGCGACCAGCGCGGCCGTGACCTCGGTCGGATCGTTCTCGTCGTCAGCGTCCCCGTCGCCGTCGATTTCGGTCTCGTCGAGGTCGACCGAGAGGCTCGTGCCGTCGTCGAAGTCGACCTCGCCGCCGACGGCGACGCCGGTCCGGAGGTCGACCGGCCGCCACTCGGACTCGACGAGCGCGGCGTCGAGCCAGTCGGCGATCGCCTCGGGGTTGTCGACCGTCGCCGACAGCGCGACCGTCTGGAGGTCCGGATTCCGGCGTCGGAGCGTCGCCAGCGTCACTTCGAGGGTCGGTCCGCGCCCCGTCGCGCCGAGCAGGTGGACCTCGTCGACGACGACGCAGGCCAGCGCGTCGACCCACGAGGCGCCGTTGCGGATCGCCGAGTCGACCTTCTCGCTCGTGGCGACGACCACGTCGTTGCCGGCGAGCGCCTCGCCCGTCGCGTCGAAGTCGCCGGTGGAGATGCCGACGTCGACGCCGGGGAGCGCCGCGAACGTCTCGTACTTCTCGCGGGCGAGCGCGCGGAGCGGGCAGACGTAGAGCCCGGGGCCGTCGGCGGTCAGGAGCGCAAGTTGTGCGACGAGTGTCTTGCCCGAGGCGGTCGGCACCGCCGCGACGACATCGGCGCCGTCGCAGACGCCCGCGTCGACCGCCGCGCGCTGCGGCGGGTACAGTTCGCGCACGCCGCGCTCGGCGAAGTGGTCGACGACGCGTGACGAAAGCGGCAGGTCCCGGACGCGCATACGAACACGCCTTCGGCCGGATCGCTGATAAAGAGTCCGCGGCGCCCCCTCTCGAACCCGTTCGGTCGCCGACTACCCGTCGGCGTCGAAGTCTTGGAACAGCTTCTCGTAGTCCTCGTCGTCGGTCGCGACCGCGTCGCGCGACTCGTCGGCCCGCTCGCGGAGCTCGTCGATCCGACCGGTGAGCCGCTGGTACTCCTCGTTGTCCGCGAGGTCGCTGGCGCTCTTCTCGGACTCCAGCATCGCCTTCTTGGAGGTCAGCGAGAACAGCTCTTGGACCTCCGAGTCGTACTCGCCGCGCCGTAACAGCCCTTCGACGGTCTCTCGGAGCGTCTCGCTCGTGACGGGCTTGACGAGGTAGTCGTCGAACCCCATCTCGAGGATGTCGAAGTCTGGCTCGACGGCGGTGACCATCGCGACCCGACAGTCGATGCCCCGTTCGCGGACGGCCGTGAGGACCTCGTCGCCGGAGAGACCCGGCATGCGTCGGTCGAGGAGGATCGCGTCGACCTCGTCGTCGACCTCGTCGAGTTGGTCGAGCGCCTCGCGGCCGCCGTACGCGGTCCGGACGCGGTACTCGTCGCCGAGCCAAGCGGCGTACAGGTCGGCCAGATCGGGTTCGTCCTCGACCACGAGGACCAGCGGCGGTTGCTCACTCATGGATGACGGGAGCGAGGGGGTGTTCGCTCACACGTTTCGTCTCTCCGCTGGCTATATTAAAATACCTCTTCGAAGCGCCACGCTGATCGGTCGCCCGGCCGGACGCGATCGGACGAGACGCGACCGGAGTCGACGAGGCGCAGCGCGACGCGGTGGGGCGCGACCCGACAGGGACCGCGCTCGGTCGGCGGTCGGTTCCGGTTACTCGTCCGGGCTGTAGTTGGGCGCCTCGTCCGTGATCATCACGTCGTGCGGGTGGCTCTCGCTCTGGCCCGCGGTCGAGACGCGGACGAACTCCGCGCGCTCGTGGAGGTCGGGGACGGTCTCCGCGCCGACGTACCCCATCCCGGAGCGCATCCCGCCCGTGAGCTGGTGGAGCTCGGAGGCGAGGCTCCCCTTGTACGGGGTCGCCGCCTCGACGCCCTCGGGGACGAACTCCTCGTCTTCGTCCTCCTCTTTGAGGTAGCGGTCGCCGCCGCCGGACTTCATCGCGCCGACCGACCCCATCCCGCGGTACTGCTTGTACTTCTTCCCCTGCATCGTGATGACGCGGCCGGGGGCCTCGTCGGTGCCGGCGAAGTACGAGCCGAGCATCACGGCGTCCGCGCCCGCCGCGATCGCCTTGATCGCGTCGCCGGAGTACCGGATCCCGCCGTCGGCGATCACGGGCACGTCGTGCTCGGCGGCGACGTCCGCGACCTCCGCGACCGCGGTCATCTGGGGCATGCCCGCGCCGCTGACGACGCGCGTGGTACAGATAGAGCCCGGTCCGATGCCGACCTTCAGCCCGTCGGCGAAGTCGACCGCGGCCTCGGCGGCCTCGCGCGTGCCGACGTTGCCGACGACCACGTCGGCGTCGACGGTCGCTTTGATCGCCTCCGCCGAGTCGAGCACGTTGAGGTTGTGGGCGTGCGCGCAGTCGATGAAGATGACGTCTACGCCGGCCTGATCCGCCGCGACGGCGCGCTCCTCCTCGAAGGGGCCGACGGCGACCCCGGCGAGCAGGCGCCCCCGGTCGTCGCGGGCGGCGTCCTCGTGTTCGCGGCGCTGGAGGATCCCCTGCATCGTCACCAGCCCGACGAGCCGCTCGTCGCCGTCGACGATGGGGACGCGCTCGATCTTATGATCGTACATCAGTTCGAGCGCCTCGCGCGCATCGACGTCGTCCGGGGCGGTGATCACCTCGTCGGTCATCGCCTCGCGGACGGCGTCGTCCTCGCCGACTTCGAGGTAGGGCCGGATGTCGGTTCCGGAGATGATACCGAGGACCGTGTCGTCGTCGGCGACGACCGGCGCGCCGGAGACGCCCTGCCGCTCCATCACCTCGTCGGCCTCGCGGACGGTGTCGTCGGGCGAGACTGTGACGACGTTCTCGCGGCGGATGACGAGCTCGTGCGCGCGCTTGACGCGCTCGACCTCGGCGGCCGTCTCCTCGGCGGTCATGTTGCGGTGCAGGACGCCGAGGCCGCCTTCGCGGGCCATCGCGATCGCGAGGTCGCTCTCGGTGACGGTGTCCATCGCCGCCGACAGCACGGGGACGGTGAGTTCGACGTGCTTCGACACGCGCGTCGTCAGGTCCGCGTCGTCGGGCTCGACCCGACTCTCTTTCGGACGGAGGAGCACGTCGTCGAACGTCAGCGCTTCCGGGACATCGAGCTTCGCCGAGAATCGGCCAGAATCTGTCGCCATATAATCCGTCATGAACGGCCGATGAAAAGCGTTGCGAGACGGCACGGACGTGGTTGTTGCTCACATTCGAATACCTATTATATACATGATCATGGCTATCAATCGGCCGAGACGCGATCGGTTCGAGAACGATTGAGTCCGTTCGGCCCGTCGAAGCCGCTCTGCGTCCGGAGTGAGAGCCGGCGCCGAGAGATGATCGGAGAAGCCCCGAAAGCGGCGACGGTTCCTCGTCGGAGCCACGCGTTCACCGTGGATACGTCGTGTCATGCGGACGCGTCTCACACAACCTTTAACGCGACCGAAACACGTATATCTGGTATGGACTCCGACAGTCCCGTGAACGCGCGTATCGCCGGCCAGTCGAACGCCGACCTCGGCGTCCGCTTCACAGCCGGCAATCCGCGCAAACCCTTTACATGGGCTCGTCGGACCTCCCGCGGCGTGGACTCCGCGTGCTGGTCCCCGGACCACTGCGAGTCGCACGCGTCCCACCGCCACCCCGACGGTCAGGGCTATCGTCCCTAAATGAGCACGTCACGTCACCCGGTCGCCCTGCGATTAGAACAGCAGGTCGGGAGCGCGACGAAGTTGCTCGCGACCGTGATGGTCCTGCCGCTCATCGACGGCATCTTCCCCGCCCTCGTCGTCGCCGGCGTCCTCGGATCGGCCACCGGCGTCGTCGAGACCGGTATCCTGATCTTCGGCGGCTCCGCGACCGCTGCGGTGATCCTCGCGGAGATGGACGGGACCCGTCGGGAGATGGTCGCGTCCGTGCTACTGATCGGCGCGGTGATCATCCCGGTCGCCGCCGTCGAGGCGGCCCTCGCGCCAACTCTCCAGGAGCTGCTCAACCTGCCCGTCTTCGAGCGGTTCGCCGGGCTTGTCATCCTGACGATCGCCGCGAAGACCGCTAGCTCGGAAATCGGCGAATACCTGCCGAGCCCGGGCGTGATCATCGGACTCGGCCTCGTCGCGAGCTTCGAGCCGTCGGGGTTCGCCCTGCGGACTTCGACCGAGTACGTCGTCAACGGCACCGCGGCCGCCGCCGTGGGCGTGGCGTTCGCGCTGTCGATCGCGCTGCTGTCGCCGCACCTCCGCGGCCGCGTCGACATCGATCGGTTCCGGTTCGGCTCCGCGGTCGCGCTGGGCGTGCTCGCGCTGCCGATCCTGCTCGGCCCGTTCGACCTCATGCAGACGGAGGCGCCCGTCGCGCTCGCGGTGCTCGCGGTGACGACCCTGTTCGCGTACGACCCGAACTCGGAGGGAGAGGAGGGCGCCGCCGGGGACGACGAGGCGCCCGACGACGACGCGCCGGACGGTCGCGTCGACGGCGCGGACAAGTCGGACGCCGACCCCGCCGACGCCGACGAAGAGTCTGAGGAAGCGCCGAGCGAACCGCCGCTCGACGCGCCGCCTGAGGGGCCCTCCCCGATCGTCGACGACGACGTCGCCGTCCTCGCGAACGGCGGCGAGAGCCGGGACGCCGACGACGACGGGGCGGACCCGTTCACCGACGACGACTCCCGCGCGCCGTGGCTGTAAGCCCGGCGTAGCCGGCGACCGACATATCCGATTTCTGCCCCGGATCGCACGGCTCCGTGATCGCCCCGCGTGTCGCCGGGGTTTAGGTACTCGACCCCGAACGGACGGTATGTCGAACCGCGTCGTTCAGGGGCGGATGGTGACGCCCGAGAAGCTCGCAGAGCTGATCGAAGGAGAGTCCGTGCTGGAGGCCGAATCGATCGCGGACGCCGACCGCGACTGCCCGGAGTGCGGCGGGGACGTCATCTCGGTCGGGTACATGCCGAGCGTGACCGAGTTCGTCACCGGGTACAAGTGCCAAGACTGCGACTGGAGCGACGACGACCGAGAGTAACGCCGGTCGGATCGCCGCCGTGTCGCGCGCGTTCGCTCGCCGCCGCCGCGTCGTCGGATCGTCCGTGATCGAAACCCCTTTATCCGCGTTTCGGCAACGGTCGAATGCGAGATCACGCGGGGCTGTGGCCAAGCCAGGCATGGCGACTGACTCCAGAGGCTTGCGCCCGGGACGACACTCCAGACTGATATACCGAGCGGCCGACTGATCATCGGTCGCGTTGACGACCCTCTGGAGTTCCGAGGCGCACCGGAGATATCAGTCGATCGGGGGTTCAAATCCCTCCGGCCCCATACCCTTGCTTCAGAGGTCCCAGTCGGCGGACTACAGTAGCTCGCTGAGTCCGTGCTTGGGAGCCGGCGTATACACGATACATATAGGAGCAGATGTTGGCAATATAGCTCATGGACGATGTCACCGTTGTCGTTCCGGCCTACGACGAGGCGGGTCGGATAGGGCCGGTCGTTCGTGATCTCGTCGACGAGTATGCCGTGCTGGTCGTGGACGACGGCTCGACGGACGCCACGGCGGCGGAGGCCGAGGACGCGGGAGCGGACGTCGTTCGACAGCCGGAGAACGCGGGCTATATCCGCGCGCTGAAACGCGGGTTCCGAGAGGCGACGTCCGAGATCGTCGTCACGTTCGACGCCGACGGCGAACACCGTCCCGAAGACGTCGACCGTCTCGTTCGACCGGTCAGAGACGGCAAGTTGGATCTGGTTCTCGGTGCCAGATCGACCATTCCGCGCCCCTCGGAACGGCTACTCAACGAACTGGCGCGGTTGAAGATCGACGTGCGGGACTCGGGTACGGGGTTCCGCGCGCTCCGTCGCGAACTGGCCGTGTCGCTCGATCTCGACACGGCCTGTACCTGTGGGACGTTCGTGTTAGAGGCGGCCGCCAACGGGGCGAGGATCGGAGAGGTTCCCGCAGAGACGCGCTCGATTCAGAAACCGCGCGGGATCGCTTGGAAACACGGCAGACAGCTCTTCCACGTGCTGCGGTACCTGATGCTTGCCCCACGTCGGTCGTAGGCGCTGGACGCAGTCGCGATACGTATCGGGGACGTTGTGTCTGGATCCCTACGCGTCGACGAACGGGTTCGAGAGCTTCTCGCCCCCCCTTGTGGGCGCCGTGGTGCCTGTCCCCGACGGCGGATCGCGCTCACCGAGGCCGACGGGAGTGATCGGTCGAGACGGCTTCGACGGGTATCGACCGCGTCTCGCGAAGCGGCGGCAAAGTTCCGGTCAGCGGCGAGCCACGATCCGCCCGGCGAGCAAGCCGACGAGCGCGATCATGCCCGCCATCGCGAGGTAGATCGCCAGTCCGATCGCCTCGCCGTTCGCCCCGTTCAGGCCCGCCAGTCCTAGGAATACGACGGCGATGACGGCGTGAAGCGTGAACACGCCAGACGGGACGTTCGCGCCGAGATCGAATCCGAGGTCCATACCCTCGCTTCGGCCACCGTCGGAAAAAGTCGTCCGGTCGGTCGCGCGCCATCGACGCGCTCGCCGCTGACGGGGCCGCCACACTAAACCGACACCGACCCGAGGGCTAGCCCGATGACCGACGCCCGCTCCCGACGCGAGTGGCTCGCCGCGGTCGGCGCAGCGACGACCACCGCCGCGGCCGGCTGTGCCTCGCTCGACAACCCGCCCGTGGACGAGCCCCGCGAGGCCCCGGACGTAGACCCCGGCGCGGGGGACGCGACGCGACAGACGATACCTCCGGGCGTGGCGCAGTTCCGCGGCTCGCTGGAGCGGTGGGGGTACTACCCGGACGAGACGGTGCCCGACGCGGTCGAAGAGGCGTGGCGGATCCCGGCGGTCAACACCGGCGACCACAGCGCGGCGAAGGCGAGCGCGGTGCCGACCCCGGACGGCGGCGTCGTCCTCCCGGGCGACACGGGGGACCTCCTCGCGATAACGACCGACGGGGACGTTCGCTGGCGCGGCGAGACCGACGCGGGAGGGCGCGGGATCCACGGGACGCCCGCGGTCGCGGACGGTCACGCCTACGTAGGCGCGTACGACGGCGTCCTCTACGCGTTCGCGCTCGACTCCGGCGACCTGGAGTGGTCGACCGACCTCGGCGGCTCGATCGGGTCGAGCCCGCTGTACCTCGACGGGGAGCTGTACGTCTCGGTGGAGTTTCCAAACCCCGAAGGGCGGCTGTTCGCGGTCGACGCGGCGACGGGCGACGTGACGTGGGAGGAACCCGACCACCGTCCCACCGACCATCCCCACTCCTCGCCCGCGATCTCGCTCGCCGCCGGCCGGATGGTGTGCGGGTCGAACGACGGCTACTGCTACTGTTGGAGCTTCCCGGAGCTGGAGTTCCAGTGGCGCTTCGCGACCGACCCGCCCGCGTCCAACGACGGCGAGATCAAGGGCCCGATCGCGACGTACGACGGCGCCGCCTTCTTCGGCTCGTGGGACTTCAACGTGTACCGCGTGGACCTGGAGACGGGCGAGGAGGACTGGCGCTTCGAGACGGGCGACCTCTCGATGACGGGGCCCGCGATCGACCCCGAGCGCGACGTGGTGTACATGGGCAGTCACGACGACCACCTGTACGCGCTCGACGCAGCGACGGGGGACGTGGAGTGGCGCTTCCGGACCGGCCGCCCGCTCACCGGCTGCGCGACGGTCGCCGGCGACCGCGTGCTGACGGGGTCGAAGGACGGCACGCTCTACGCGCTGGAGGCCGACTCCGGTGACGAGGTGTGGCGCGTCGACCACGAGGGCTGGATCACCAGCGCCCCCCGCGTCGTCGACGGGGAGATTTACTACGCCGAGCGCGCGCCCGACCCGGAGGGGGGAGACACCGACGGCGGCGGGTACAAGCTCGTCGCCGCGGAGTGAGCGGCGTGGCTGCGGTGGAGGACCGCCGAGACCGCTCACGGCCGCGGTCGATCGGGTAGCTCGAACACCTCCTCGATTCGGGCGTCGAACTCTCGCGCGATCCGCCACGCGAGCTCCAGGGAGGGGTTGTACTCACCCTTCTCGACGTAGAGGACCGTCTGCCGGGTCACGTCGACGCGGTTGGCGAGTTCGGCCTGCGTCAACCCCGCTTCTTCGCGGAGCTCCCGGATACGCGTCTCGAACTCCACGGTCACGCCTCCACGCCCCGCCGTCGGACCCAAGCCCGCGTGCCGTGGGCGACGGAGGAGACGCAGATCGCGACGGCGGCCCACACCACCACGACGCGGGCCTGCGCGTAGGCGGTCGCCGCGACGCCGGCGAGTCCGCCCGTCGCCTCCAGAGCGGACCCGAGGAGGAAGACGGCGAGCGCGGCCCCGAACAGCAGCATCACGGCGCGGCTCGCGGCGGTCCGCGTGATCTCGCGGGTGCGCTCGTCGATCGGCGTGTGACCGACGCGGTCGGCGAGCGTCCGGCTGACCGGGAAGAACGCGACGAACAGCACCGCGCCGCCCGCGATGAGCGGGGCCGATTCGCGGGCCAGTCCGAGGTTGAGGGTCAGTACCGTCACGAGCATGTGAACGGCTCGTCCGATGCGGTATCGCGTCTGAGGTCGCATGGAGTGGTCACCTCTGGACGTAAATTCGATCTAACGTTATATATTTCTTACTCTGCTAACCGGCGCGAGACCCGTTCCTCGCGAGGATTGCGTCAAATATCGGGCAGCGGGCCGTCGGTAAGGAGATCACGAGCCCGCTATCGACGGCGGGGGCTGTCGTGGCCCAGCCCGCAAGGCAGGTCGTACTCGAAGGAACCAGCGGTGAGATGGAACCTGCGAACTCCCGAAGACGTGGACCTACCCCTCAGTGATGAAAGCCCACGAGTGTAGTCGTGGGAGAAGTCACAACACGTCGCCGATCCGGACCGGTTCGCCGTCGAGTTCCGGGTCCTCGGCGACGATCGTCAGGACCTCGTGGTCGGTGACGTCCCGGTACGACTTCCCGGTGGCCTCCTCGATCAGCGTCTTCTCCAGTTCGAACTCGGTCCCCTCGTAGACGACGTCGACCCCGCGGTCGGTGAACGTCAGTTCGGTACGCATGCGCTCAGATACTCGACGAGAGGGGATAAGCGGCACGAACACAGGGAGTCGGCGGTTTCGAGGTGTATCACGAGACCTGCCCGCGGCGGGTCGGCCGTGGGTCCGGGTCAGATCGCGTTACAGGCGGTGTCGTGGCCGGACTCGCAGAGTCGTTCGAGCGTCTCGCAGGCCTGTTCGTTCCCGTTCGCGCAGAGGCGGCGAGCGAGCGCGACCGTCGCGGCCGAAGTGGAATCGGCGCTCGCGTCCTCGCCGTCGCTATCTTCCGAGTCGGCGGCGGCGAGCCGATCGGGACCGCGCGTCCGTTTCCGGCGGTTGCTCCGCGTCGAACGGCTAGATCGGTTCGATAGTTTGTGCCTCCGTAGCATAGATTAACACACGCCGCGGAAACAGATAAATCCGAATCGGGTGTGCGAACTGTACGCACATGGGCCACGGCCGGTCGGCGCCGAGTCGCGTCGAAGCGTGACAGGAGAGGGGCAGTTCAGTCGTCGTCCTCGTCGCGCATCTCGGAGAGGCGGCCGACGAGGTCGTCGGTGTCGGCGTCGCCCTCGATGGAGACCTCACCGTCGTGGTCGTTCTCGTGGACGTTCACCGCGTCGTCCTCGTCGGTATCGACGTCCTGGTCCTTCTGTTCGCTCTCGTCGTACGATCCGAATCCCATACCTGTCCGTTTGGCGGCGCACTGAAAAGCACCGCGACCGCGATCCCGTGCGAGAGCGATTCACTCGCGTCCGACGTTCGTCCGACGCCCCGTACCGTTTATACGCGCGGGGCGACTGCTCCCGGTGTGTCGCTGCGAGGAGGCGGCCCGATAGAGGAGCTCGCGATCCCCTCGGGGACGACCGTCGAGGAGCACGACGTCGTCGTCGACGGCGACGTGCTCGTGGGCGGCCAGTCGACCGTCGAGCTCGGCGTCCGCGGCCGCAACGTCGCGATCGGCGAGCGCGTCAGCGTCGGCGACGACATCGAGGCCGAGGGAGACTGCCGGCTCGACACCTGGTGTTCCGTCGACGGCAACGTGTTGGTCGGCGAGGACGCGTACCTCGGCGAGCGGGTCACCGTCACCGGGCGCCTGATGGTGTCGGGCGACCTCGACATCGGTGACGACGTGACGATCGAGGAGGGGTTCGAGGCCAACGGCTGGATCGTCATCCGCAACCCGGTGCCGACGATCGTCTTCTACTTCATCGTCCTCTCGCAGCTGCTGCGCGTCGGCGAGACCGACGCGGCCGACGAACTTGCTGAGGCGCTCGCCGACGGCGACGACGTCCGCGACCCACTCTTGATCCCGCGGAGCGCCGAGATCGCCGACGACGCGTGGCGCGTGTCGACGCCGGCGACCGTGGGCGACGACTGCCGGCTCCACGGCAACCTCCGCGCGGCGTCGATCCGCGTCGGGGAGCGCAACGAGGTGTTCGGCTCGCTGCGCGCCCGCGAGGACATCACCGTGGGCGCGGAGACGGTCATTCACGGCGACGTGACGACCCGGGGCGGAACCGTGACCGTCGAGGCCGGCGCGCGCGTCCTCGGCGACGTCTCCGCCGGCGAACTCGTGGTGTACGACGGCGCGGAGATACAGGGCACGCTCCGGGCGCGCGGCGAGATGAAGTTGGTACAGCGGACGGGCCCCGAGACCGAGGCGGACGAAGTCGAGGAAGGGGGAGGAGCCGAAGCCGGAGGGTCAGACGGAGTCGACAGCGAGGAGCCGGACGGAGTCGGAGATGACGACGCCGATCCGGGCGACGGGACCGAGAACGAGACGACGGAGTCCGCGCGCGAGGATGACGCCCCCGAGACAGACGGCGAGTCCGACGCCGAGGGGACCGCAGCGGTGACCGCCGACGCCGGGGCGGCGACGGAGGGGGTCGAGTCAGAGAACGACTCCTGACCGGGAGAGAACGTCTTCGGCCAGTACCCGCCGATCCCAGAACAGCTGTATCGAAGCCTGAAGAGACACATTAACGCAGATGAGCCGCCAGTTCGGCGGACGTTTAACCCGATTTTAGCCGTTTTAATTTCACAAATTATCTGAACGGACACAAGGCACTTACAACGGCCGCCGAAACGGCCGAGTGCGACATGAGCCGATCACTGACGGCGACCCGCCGCGCGACGCTGGCGGGGCTGGGCGCGATCGTCGCATCGGGAAGCGTGACAAGCGTAGCCGCGGCCGCGGAGAGGGACTGGACCGTCGAGGCGACCGAGACGGACAGCACGCTTCACGACGTGGTGTCGGCGAACGCCGGTCGCTTCGCGGTCGGGGGCGGCGGCGTGCTCACCGCGCCCGCCGAGGAGGGTTGGCTGACGCTCCGCGACGGCGGCCCGACCGGAAACGGGAACAACCTCTACGGCGCGTCGGTCACCGACGACGGCGAGCGCGTCTGGTTCGTCGGCGCGAGCGGCGCCATCGGCGAGTACATCCCCGCGACGGACACGCTCGTTGACCGCTCCGCGCCGATGGACAACACGAACAACTACAACGACGTCGCGGTCACCGGCGCCGCCGGCGAGGCGAACGTGTACGTCGCCGGCGACTCGGGGAAGATCTACTACAGCTTCGAGAACGGCGCGACGGGGACGTGGGACTACGTCACGCCCGGGAGCGGCTCGGCGCTCCCCGCGATCGACTTCCACGCCCCCCGAAGCGGACACGCGATCGATACGAACGGGCGCGTGTTCGCCACCGACGACGGCGTCACGTGGAACGCGATCGGCATCGAGGACGCGAACGTGACGTTCTACGGCCTCGACAGCGACGCCCCCGACGACGTCGCCGTCTCCGGCGGCAACGGGACGCTCCTGACGTACGACGGCGCGAACTGGACGCCCGACGCCCTCGGCGACGCCGACCTCGTCGACGTCGAGACCGACGGCGAGGCCGGCTACGTCGTCGGCAGCGGCGGGGTGGTTCAGGAGTCGACCGCCGACGACCGGATCGTCCTCGACACGCCGACCGGCGAGAACCTGAACGCGGTCGACGTCGACGGCGACGCGGTCGTCGTCGGATCCAGCGGCACCGTCCTGCGTCGGTAACGGCCTCGGCGACGGCCACTCGATCGGTCCATACCCGCCGAGCTATCGGATCCCCCTCAGTCGCCGTCTCCGTCCGGGGCGGCGACGAACACTTCATCGTCGAGGGCCTCGCAGACCGCGTCTGCGAGCGCCCGGAGGTTCACGGTGTCCTCGCGGTTGTACGAGACGAGCGTCTCCAGCGCTTCCTCGTCGCCGCGCTCGTACTCACGCCAGAGGCGCACCGCGTCGCGGCCGGAGATGTCCGGGCGGTCGCGGTCGATCCCGAGTTCCTTCTCGATCGGTTTCAACCCGCCCGAGAGGCCGATCCGCTTGGCCGGGTACATCAGGTCGAGGTGGGGCGTGTCGATTTCGACGTCGAAGGATGTTTCGAGGAAGGGGACGTCGAAGCGCGCGCCGTTGAACGTCGCGAGCAGGCTCGCGTCCGCGAACTGCTCCCGGAGCCGGCGCGCGGTGAGGTCCTCGCCCGCGACGAGCGTCGTCGTCTCGCCGCCCTGATGGAAGCTGACCGTCGTCACGCGGTCGCGGCGCTCGTCGAGGCCGGTGGTCTCGATGTCGAAGAAGCAGGTCTCCTCGCGGAAGTTCTCGTAGAGCCGCCAGCGCTCGCCGGAGGGGAACTCGCGGTCGAAGTAGGCCGCGTCGCCGTCGTCGAGCCGCGTCAGCGCCTCCGCGATGAACGACTCGATCCGGTCCGCGGTCGTCGTCCCGACGCCCGCGACGTCGACCCCGGGGTCGAACGCCTCCCACGTGGTGACGCCCCGCCCCCAGAGGCGTCGTTCGGTCGTCTCGCCCACCCCCTCGACGGGGATGAAGCTGTTCTCGATGCGCATGTCCGTTCCGGCGCGACGCGTAGCTAAAAAGCCGACGGGAGCGGGCGGGCGGCCCCGACCGACGAAGAGCTAACACGGTCCGGGCCCGAGGGCCGTGCGTGATCGAGCGAGCGAACCGACGGGAGGGCGAGGCGCGAGCGCCGCGATGACACGGACAGACCCAGACGATGTCACGCTGATCGGGCATCGCGCCTGCGCCGACCAGTACCCGGAGAACACGGTCGGAGCGATCGAGCGCGCGTCACCGCGCGTCGACGCCGTCGAGCTCGACGTGCGACGGTGTGCGAGCGGCGAACTCGTCGTCGTCCACGACGCGGATCTCGGCCGACTGACCGACGCGTCCGGACCCGTCGCGGATGCCGACTGGAGCGAACTCCGCGAACTGACGGTCCTCGGCTCCGAGGAGTCGATCCCGCGGCTCGACGGCGCGCTCGACGCCGCGCCCGACGACCTCACCGTCAACGTCGAGGTCAAGGAGCCGGCCGTCGCGGGCGACGCGCTCGACGCGGCCCGGCGGGCGGCGAACGAAGTACTGTTCTCGTCGTTTCACCCTCGGGCGCTCGCGGCGCTGCGGGACCGCGACCCCGAGACTGCGCGCGCGCTGCTCGTCGCGGGCGGGGACGCCGAGCGCGCGGTCGAGGCGGCGACCGACCTCGGCTGCGTCGCGGTCCACCCCCCGATCGACGTCGCGACCGAGCCGGGGTTCGTCGATGCGGTACACGAGGCCGGGCTGCGGGTGAACGCGTGGACCGCGACAGACCGCGACGAGGTCGAGCGGCTCCTCGGAGCCGGCGTCGACGGGATCATCGCCGACCGGTGGGACCTGCTCCCGGAGCCGGGGCGGTCGTCGCGGGACTAAGTAGCTCCCGCTCCAACGCGACGATATGTGCGGCCGCTACACCCTCTTCACCCCCACCGCCGACCTCGAAGCGCGGTTCGACGCCGACTTCGGCGACCGTGAGCCGAGCTACAACTGCGCGCCCGGGCAGTCGCTACCGGTGATCGCGGACCGGGATCCCGGCAAGACGACCCGGATGGAGTGGGGGCTGACCCCGTCGTGGGCGGACGAGTCGTTCGACCTCATCAACGCCCGCGCGGAGACCGTGCGGGAGAAGCGGAGCTTCGCCGACGCCTTCGAGCGCCGGCGCTGTCTCGTCCCCGCCGACGGCTTCTACGAGTGGGTCGGCGGCGACCGCGGCGGCGGGAAGACCCCCTACCGCGTCGCGTTCGACGACGACCGCCCGTTCGCGATGGCGGGGATCTACGAGCGGTGGGAGCCGCCGACGCCGGAGACGACCCAAACGGGGCTCGGCGCGTTCGGCGGCGGGGGCGAGGGCGGCGAGACGGGCGACGAACCGGACGCGGTCGAGACGTTCTCGATCGTCACCACCGAGCCGAACGACCTCGTGGCTGACCTCCACCACCGGATGGCGGTGATACTCGACCCCGACGCGGGCGAGGAGGAGACGTGGCTCCACGGGGGCCCCGACGAGGCCGCAGCGCTGCTCGACCCGTACCCGAGCGACGACCTCACCGCGCACCCGGTGTCGACGCGGGTGAACTCGCCGAGCGTCGACGCGCCCGACCTGATCGAACCGGTGGCCAGCGACTGAACCGTACGCCAACGGCTGAGCCGGAGCGGTCCGGCTCGTCGGACCCGGCGCCCGCGACCGCTCAGGGCGCGACGAGGTCGACCACCGTCTCGTCGTCGACGACGACGTTGTACGCGCCCTCGTCCTCGTTCCAGAGGACGAGCCCGTTCTCGACGAAGACCACCGACCCGTAGTCGGCCTCGCGGAGGTCGCGGTTCAGCGCGGTCTCGCGGGTACAGACGAGGTAGTGGTCGGTCGCCTGCGAGCCGTCGCCGACGCGGTAGAGCGCGTTGTCCCCCTCGCTCAGGTCGTGGCTCAGCTTCACCGCAAGCAGGTTCACCCGGTCGGTGACATGGCGCTCGGACTCGGCCATGCGCGCGCACCGCTCCGCGCTCGCCTCGATGTCGACCCGTCGCCGCCCGTCGGGGCGGAGTATCGAGTAAGCGAACTGGACATCGACGTTGACGAACTCGCCCGGCTCGTCGGTCTCGCCGCGCGCCGTCGCCTCGTCGAGCCGGCGCTGGAAGGGCGGGACCGCGAGGTCCGGGGCCACGCCGAACGACCACCCCGGATCGCTCGGGACCGCGTCGGGCCACAGTCGGAGCGCCGGCGAGTACATTTCGGCGTCGCGTCCCGGTCCGGCGCCGTCCCCGTCGCCCGCGACGAGCGCGCGTTCGACCCGCCGGAGCCCGACCGCGGTGTTCCGGTCGGCGGGCGCGAACGCCACGAGGCTCCCGTCGGGCGCGAGCGCGTCGAGGGCGGCGTCGGCGACCGTGACCGGGTCGGCGAGCTCCGAGAGCACGTTACCGAATATCACGATGTCGAAGGGGTCGTCGGTCGCTGCGGCGGGCGATTCGCCCTCGTCGAGACCGAGGAACGCCTCGGCCGTCGCCTCGTGGAGCGTCGTCCGGAAGTTGCGGCCGGTCTCCTCCAAGAGCCGGTCGAGCACGTCGGTCGCGGCGCTCGGCTCGACGGCGTGGTACTCGACGATCGCGTCGTCGGGGAGGTAGTCGTGGAGGCCGAGCGCGGGGCCGCCCACGCCGGCTCCCACGTCGAGGACGCGGAGCGTCCGGTCGAGCAGGCCGTTCTCGGTGAGGTCGTCGAGGACGTGGCCGACCGTGGCGTAGTACGCGGGGAGGTGGTAGATCGCGTAGCCGAGCGCCGCGACGCGGTCGTACTCGACCTCGTTCTCGTAGAGGTAGTCCGTCTTCAGCTGGCGGACCCGCTCGCGGAGCTCGTCGCCGGACTCGCCGCGGTGCCAGTTGGCGCCGTACTCGCGGACGAGCAGGTCCTCAACCGCGAACGCGTACGCCTCCGGAAGCGCCTCCGGGGCCCAGCCCGGTGGGTCGACGGGCGACTCGTCGACGGGGACGAACGCCCCGTCTTCGCGCTCGCGGAGCCGGAGGTCGAACGCCTCCTCGCGGAGCGTCTCGCGGACGACCGCCGGGTGCGGCGTCCCCTCGATGTACTCGGCGATCTCCTCGGGGTCGATCGGTCTGACGTTGCGCAGGTAGTTCGCGTTGTTCCGGACCGCGGTTCTGTCGATCATGGTTTCTCGTCTGGTTCGCGTCGGCTCACTCCAGCCGGTCTCGCCCCTCGCGGTCGCCGCGGGCGCGCTCGTAGAGGGCGGCGAACGCCTCGTCGTCGGCCGCCGCGATCTCTGCCGCGGCGTCGGCCACCCCGTCCGCGCCGTCGAAGGCGCGCTGAATCTCCGCGTACACCGCGGGCGAGCCCTCGGTGACCGTGTCGGCGACCTCCTCCAGCGCGGCCGACACCGGCGTGTGGAACTCCTCGCGGACCGGGTCCGCGGCGAGCCGCCACGCGAGCACCGCGGCGTGCGCGCCCGCTTGGACCGTCTCCATCGCCGCATCGTGTTCGTCCGCGGTCGTCTCGAACACGTCGTTGCCCCCCGCCTGGACCGAGTCGGTGAGCCCGTCGACCGTCGGGCCGCCCTCGTCGACGACGACCGCGACGTTCCCCGGAACGCGCGGCGGGGCAAACAGCGGGTGGTAGCTCGCGCGTTCGAGGCCGGGGGCGTGCTCGCGCATCGCCGCGAGCGCGTCGGTCATCTCGCCGGAGACGTCGACGATCGCCCGCTCCGCGCGGGGCGCGTACGCCTCGACCGCCGCGGGGACCGCCGACATCGGCACCGCGAGGCAGACGGCGTCGTGGGCGGTGTCCCCGTCGGCGTCGACCGCTCTCGCGTCGCGGTCCGCGGCGGCGTCGGCCGCGACGGCCGGGTCGCGGTCGGCGAACGCGACGGTCGCGTCGACCGGCGCGGCGTCGGCCGAGACGGTGTCGGCGACCCAGCGACCGATCTCGCCGGCGCCGACCACGAGGAGGTCCATCGGTTACGCGAACGGAGGTGACGCGCCGGTTAAAAGGACTCGCCTCGAAGCGGGCGAGGGATCGGACGCGCCGGAGGCTTAGACGCGACGGAAGCTCGGACGCGACGGAGATTGGGGCGCGGTGGGATCCGACTCGGCAGGACTCCCGACGCGACGCTCCGGGCCGGGGGGGTCGGTCGGTCTCACCCCTCCGCGCCGAGTCGACCGATCACGCCCGCGCCGGGCGAGAGAGACCGGACCGCCGGGAGCAGCGCGAGCGCGATGGCCAGTTCCAGTCCGCCGACCGCGAGGAACGCGGGCGTGTACCCGAACGCGCCCGTGGCGCTCCCGCCGACGAGGAAACCGGCGAGGAAGCCGAGCGAGCCGAACACGTTGAACAACCCCATCGCCGCGCCCCGCACCTCCGGTTCGACGAGGTCGGTGACGAGGGCCATCGTCGCGGGGGCCATCAGGGCGCCGCAGACGCCGACGAGGACCATCAGCGCCGCGGCGATTGGGTACGCAGGCGCGACGCCGACGCCGACCGTTGCGACGCCGTACGCGAGCGACCCGGCCACCACGGGGAGGAAGCGGCCGATCCGGTCCGAGAGCGCGCCGAACGGCGACTGGAGGAGCGCGAACGGGACGAAGAAGAGCGCGAGGGTCGCGCCCGCGCCGGCCGCTGACAGCCTGAACGTCGCCGGGTCCTGGAAGTAGTAGACGCCGACCAAAGCGAAGAAGCCCGCCGTCAGTCGGTCGACGAAGCCGAACGCGAGCGGGACGAGGAGGCCGGGCGTCGTCCGGGCGCGGGCGAGCACGCCCCGGAAGCCGCCCCCGTCGGTCTCACTCGCCGAGTCGCTCGCCCCCGAGTCGCTCGCCTCCGAGTTGTTCGCGGCCGCGGTCCGCCTTCGGTCGTCAACCGTCGCCGCCAACAGCCCCGCCGCCGCCAGCACGACCGCCCCGGCGTACACCGGGTACAGCGCGCCGAGGCCAGCGAGCGAACCGCCGACGACGGAGCCGACCGCGGCACCGAGGCCGATGGCGAACCCGGCGGTCCCCATGTTCCGGCCGTTGCCGCCGCGAAGATCCATCAACAGCGTGATCGACAGCGAGAACGCGCCGATAGTGAGGGCGCCCCCGACGACCCTGACGAGGAGCGCGGCCCCGAAGCCGAGCCCGAGTCCCGGCAGCGACGCGAGCGCGACGTAGGAGGCCGCGCCGCCGAGCGCGCCGGTGACGATCAGCGGAACTCGCGTCCCGAGCGCGTCAGAGAGCGCGCCCCAGACGACCGCGAACGTCACGAACGCGCCGAACTCCGCGACGAGGAACCACATCCCGGCGTCGATGCCGGCCGGGGCGCCGAGCGCGACCACGAGGTCCGGCACGCCCGGGTAGAGGAGGACCTGCGAGATCAGCACCGCGAGGACGACCGCGCCGAGCCGGCGGCGGTCGGTCGCGTCGGCCGCGGCTCCGGCGGTGTCGATCTCGGCCGCGCGGTCGCCGCCGGCCGCGGTCGCGGCGGAGGAATCGCCGTCGCTCATCTGCGGGTACGACGGGACGAACGGGCAAAAGACCGACGCTCCGCAGAGTATCGGCCGGAGAATCCCCTCACGACTCGGGTCCGGTCGGGGCCGTCACGCGCCTCAGAGTTCGGCGTCGATCGCCGCGGCGACCGTCTCGGCGGCGTACCCGCCCTCTACCGGCTCGCCGTTCACGAAGATCGTCGGCGTCCCCTCGACGCCCATCGACGAGCCCTCCGACCTGTCGTCCTGCGTAGCCGCCTCGTACGTGGAGAACTCCGCGTCGGACAACACCGCACAAGGGTCCGCGCCGGCGGTCTCGGCGGCGGCCCCGAGCGCCTCGCCGCTGTAGTTCCCCTGCGACTCGTAGGCCGCCTTCGCGAACTCGAAAAACGCCTCGTCGTCGTGACGGATCCCGACCCCGCGGGCCGCGCTGGCGACCGGGACAGCCCACCGCTCGTTGACCGGGATCGGGAAATCCCAGTGCTCGTAGCGGACCCGTCCGGGGTCGACGTACTCCTCTCGGATCGTCGGGAAGTGGTCGAGGTTGTACGTCGCGCAGTGCCCGCAGGTGAAGTCCTCGAACGCCCGGACGACCACGTCCGCGTCCGGGTCCCCGAGCGTCGGCCGGTAGTCGAGGTTGGGGTCCGTCGGCTCAGAGAGCGAGCAATCGTACGACCCCGTGTCGAGGCTGAGTTCGCCGCCGTTTCCGTCGCCGCCTCCGCCGCCGAGACAGCCGGCGACACCGACGACGCCGGCCGTGGCCCCGGCCGCGAGCAGGGACCGCCGCGTACGTTCCATGCCTATCGCTGGGGTCGGTGCGTACTTAACCACTCCGCGACCGGACGGCGGCTCGGAGCGGAGACGCGGCGCGCGTCCGAACGTTTTTGCCGCCGCCTGTCGACGACCACGTATGAGCGACTGGGACCTCGACCTGCGGGACGCCGAGGAGAAGATGGACGAGGCGTTCGCGGCGGCCGGCGACGTCGTCCTCGGCGTGCTGGACGGCACGACCGACCCGGAGGAGTGGGTCCGCAGCGTCGACTACGGGAACACGCTGGTGCTGTCGATCGAGGGCGACCTCAACGAGCTCGCCGCCCCCTTCGCGCGCGACGTGAAGGAGATGGACGGCGAGCTGATGCACTTCCGCGGCTTCCTCGTGGTGACTCCTCCGGGCGTCAGCATCGACACGGACCGACTGGGCGACTCCGGCGGCGCCGAGGCGGAGACCGGCGAAGCGGACGACGCCGACGAAGCAGAGCCGAAAGGCGTCGAAGAGGTCTGAACGGTTTCTTTTCTCGTACGACCGCGGGAGAGGCGCCGGTTATCCCTCGCCGACCATCCGGTCCTCCTCGTCCCACTCGCGCTCGCGCAGTTCGTACTTCTGGATCTTGCCGGTCGCGGTGGTCGGGAGTTCGGCGACGAACTCCACCTCGCCCGGCGTCTTGTAGTCCGCGACGCGCTCGCGGACGAACGTCTTCAGCTCCTCGGGCGTCGCGCCCGCGTCGTCGGGGTCACCGCCCTCGGGGACGACGAAGGCCTTCGGGGTCTCGCCCCACCGCTCGTCGGGCGCGGGGATCACGGCCACGTCGGAGACGACGTCGTGCTCGAAGAGTGTGTCCTCCAGTTCGATCGAGGAGATGTTCTCCCCGCCGGAGATGATGATGTCCTTCTTGCGGTCCTGTATCGAGACGAACCCGTCCTCGTCGACGACGGCCAGATCGCCCATGTGGTAGTACCCCTCCAACCGCTCGGAGAACGCCTCATCGGTGGCCTCGGGCTTGTTCCAGTAGCGGTCCATCACTTGATTACCGCGGACGACGATCTCGCCGATCGTCTCGCCGTCCGCGGCCACGTCCTCACCGTTCTCGTCGACGACGCGTACGTCGGTGCCGAGGTAGCCGATCCCCTGCGTCTTCTTCACGGCGAAGCGGTCGTCCGAGTCCGCCTCGAAGTGGCGCTTCGCGTCGGAGGTGGTGATCAGCGGCCCCGTCTCGGTCGCGCCGTACACGTGTTTGAGATCCCAGCCGAACTCCTCCTCGACGGTGCGGATCGTCGCCTCCGGCGGCGCCGCGCCCGCGGTGGCGACCCGCACGTCGTTGTCGCCGGCCGTCGCGCCGCCGTGTTCGGCGTGGTGGTCGCCGAGCATGTTGAGGACGGTCGGCGCCGCACAGAAGTACGACACGTCCTCGCTCCGGATCCGGTCGAACGTCTCGGCGACGTCGACCCCGCGGGTACAGACGTGGCGAGCGCCGGCCCCGGTGATCGCGTAGATGTGGCCCCAGCCGTTGACGTGGAACATCGGTAGCGTCCAGAGGTACACGTCGTCGTCCGTTATTTCCTGATGGATGGAGATGAGGTACGCGTGGAGCGTCTCGGCCCGGTGGGTCCGACACACGCCCTTCGGGTCGCCGGTGGTGCCGGAGGTGTAGTTGATCGTGATCACGTCGTCCTCGTCCATTGCCGGCCGTTCGTAGGCGTCCGGGTCCGCGTCGTCGAGCGCCGCGTCGAACGACTCCCAGTCGCCTTCGACCGCGTCGGCGTCGTTCGTGAGGAACGTCTCCGTGGGCACCTCGTCGCGGATCGCCTCGACGTTCGGGGCGTACTCGGCGTCGGCGTAGATGGCGTCGACTCCGGCGTCGGAGAGCATGTACGAGAAGTCGTCCGGCGTAAGCCGGTAGTTCAGCGGGGCGTGGATCGCCCCGACCTGCATCGCGCCGTAGGCGGCCTCCAAGTGGTAGTGCGTGTTCGGGTCCAACACCGCGACCCGGTCGCCCTTCTCGATCCCGCGCGCCTGAAGCGCGGCGGAGAAGCGGTCGGCGCGGTCGCCGAGTTCGGCGTACGTGTACCGCGTCCCGTCGACCGCGAGGACGGCCTCCTCGTCGGCGTAGTGGCGTCGCGCCCGGTCCAGAAAGTCCGTCGTCAACAGCGGCTTGTACATCGTCTATCACTATCTATGATGTGTGAAATTGTTTGCGGCCGACGCAATGGAGGGGCGGTCCCGGGATCATTTTTACGCTCGGCCGCGGACCGTCGGGAAGTGATCGACGGGTCCGTCGGATCGGTGTTCAGCGATGGATATGCGGTTCTCGCGCTGCGAGTACGGATCAGGGTCATCGCGGCGCGAGCGGAGGACGGCGAAGCCGCGAGCGAGGAGTGATCGAACGTCCCCGCGGCACCGATTCGGGGGAACGCAAACGGCGCAGACGCGTGGACGAATCGCACACCGGCGGCGGGATCAGAACCCTTAACAGTCACACGCGATTGTGCTACGATAGCGGGATGGGATAGCCAGGAGATTCCGCCGGGCTCATAACCCGGAGATCGGTAGTTCAAATCTACCTCCCGCTACTTCTGGCCGACTGCCACTCTCCTAGTACCGGGTCCATTCCGGGCCGCCGCTTCGAACCCGGAAGCGATTTCCGTCGCGCTGTCGTTCCATCGCGTATGGATTACGAATCGAGCCTCGACCGCGCGATGGAGGAGGTGCCGGACCTCGGCGGCTCCGACGAGCGGCTGTCGGTACCCGACCCCGAAACGCAGAAGGACGGGGCGTTCACGCGACTGACGAACCTCTCCGCGATCGCCGACGCGCTGAGCCGCGACCCCGAACACGTCCACTCGAAGATACAGCAGGAGCTCGGGACGGCCGGGCAGTACGAGGACGGCCGCGCGCGCTACAGCGGGAACTTCCGCGAGCGCGACTTCCAGGCCGCGATCGACTCGTACATCGAGTCGTTCGTCACCTGCTCGGAGTGCGGCCTCCCCGACACGCGACTGGAGACCGAGAACCGGACGCCGATGCTCCGCTGTGAGGCCTGCGGGGCCTTCCGACCGGTGGCGAAGCAGAACACCTCCGACACCCAGCGGCAGGAGGACGCCGTCGAGTCGGGCAACACCTACGAACTCGAGATCGTCGGCACCGGCCGCAAGGGCGACGGGGTCGCCGAGCGCGGCGAGTACACCATCTTCGTCCCCGGCGCGCAGGAGGGCGAGACCGTGACCGCCTACATCAAGAACGTCTCCGGCAACCTCGCCTTCGCTCGCCGCGAGAGCTGAGCCGGCGCCGAAGACGCCCGTACTTCGCGTTCCGCTACCCGACTTTTTATGCGCGCGTTCGCACATCCCTGAGCCATGGCCACGCGACTTCCCGAGTCGGCCTTCGACGACCGGCTCGCCGCCGTCCGAGACCGGCTCGCCGACACCGACGCCGACGCCGCGACGTGGGTCGGCGCGACGGCAATAGAGTACCTCACCGGCTTCCACCACATCCAGACGGAGCGGCCGGTCGTCCTCGCGGTCACCGACGACCGCGTCGAGATAACCGTTCCGAGGCTGGAGGTCGAGCGCGTCGAGCCCAACCCGCGGATCGACGCCGTCCACCACTACTTCGACTATCCCGGTGGCGAGCCCGTCTCGGTCGCCGTCGAGATGCTGCGCGACCTCGGCGCCGAGACGATAGCCGCCGACGCCGACGGCCCGCCGGGCGTGATGGGGTACGAGGGGCCCGCGTTTTCCGACTCGGTCGACGTCAGGACCCAAGCGTGGGTCGACCGGATGCGCTGGGCGAAGTCCGACGCGGAGGTCGACCTGATTCGCGAGTCCGCGAAGTGGGCGAACCTCGGCCACCGCTACCTCGCCGACTTCTCCGGACCGGGCGCGCACCCGGCGACCGTCTCGCAGCGCGCGTCCACGGAGGCGTCGCGCGCTATGCTCGACGCGCTCGGCGACGCCTACAGCGTCCGCGTCCGCGGCGACGGGCCGGTCCACGCGGGCTACATCTCCGGCGAGGAGACCGCGCTCCCGCACGGGCACACCCCGAACGAGCGGCTCTCCGAGGGCGACGTGCTCGTTACGGGCGCGACCGCGAACGTCGACGGCTACCGCTCGGAGTTAGAACGGACGATGTTCGTCGGCGATTACACCGACGAACAGGAGCACTACTTCGAGCTCATGCTGGAAGCGCAGACGCTCGCGATCGACGCCTTGGGTCCCGGCGTGCCGGTCGCCGAGGTCGACGAGGTCGTCTGGGAGTACCTCGAGGAGCAGGGCGTGACGGACCTGGCGCAACACCACGTCGGCCACAACATCGGGCTCGGCGCCCACGAGCCGCCGTACATCGACCGCGGCTGGGGCGAGCGCTACGACGGCGACGACGCCGTGATGCGGCCCGGACACGTGTACACGATCGAGCCCGGGCTGTACACCGACGAGTACGGCTACCGACACTCCGACACGGTGGCGATCACCGAGTCGGGGACCGAGCGGCTCACGAACTTCCCGCGCGACATCGACTCGAACGTCGTCTGAGGGTCGTTCAAACGCCTTGGCCGGGGTGACCGGGCCCGCTCGAGACCGTCGGGCCGGGCGAGCCGAGACTCACTCGACCCGGTCGATCACCACTCGATGACCGGTGTCTGCGGCGTGGTTGCGGCCGTAGTCGTCCGCGTCTCCCGCGATTCCGATCAGCCGTTCGAAGTGGCACTCGCGACAGACGACGTGGTACAGTTCGCCGGGAGAGGGTGGTTCCATACGTTGACACACGTTCCCCGAAGACGTAGTTACGCGCTGCCTACTCGCATTGAACGCGCTGTTAGTCACCGGCTACCGGCGCGACTCGAACCGGTCGAGCGCGACATCCAGCATGTCCGGACTCACCGGCTGGTACTCCTCCCGCTCGTGATCGGGCAGGTACTCCCTGACCGCGTTCCACGAGTCGCGGGCGTACCGGGCGTCGAGGAGGACGCGGACGCCTCGCTCGTCCGGTCCGCGGATGACGCGGCCGACCGCCTGCCGCGCCTTTCTGACGGCGGGCACCGTCAGGGCCGTCTCGAAGCCGGACTCGAACCGGCGGTCGTAGGCGGTGATTACCGCCCGCGTCTGCGGTCGCGCCGTGTTGATGATCGGGACGCCGCAGACGACGGCCGCCGAGAGCCGGTCCCCGCGGTAGTCGACGCCCTCCGTGAGGGTGCCGCGGAGGCTCGTCACCAGCACCTTGCCGTCGCCGGCGAAGAAGTCGTCCTTCAGCGACTCCGTCTCTCGGTCGCCGGAGGACTCGTCTAAGAGGACAGGCTTGTCGAGCCGCGCCGAGAGCGACTCCGCCATCCACGTCGCCTCTGCGTAGCTCGGGGTGCCGACGAGGACGTTCCCGTCGCGGCGCGCGACCGCGGCCGTCGCGTCGAGGTGCGCGAGCCGCGTCGGGTTCTCCTCCCCCGGCGCGCCGCGGTTCTGGTGGGTGAACTTCGGCGCGTCGACCGCGAGGCTCGCGCGGTTCTCCTCGGGGAACGAGAGGCCGTACGTCCGCTCGATGACCGGGCGGCCGCGCTCGGCCAGGTGATCGAGTCCGGTCACCTCGCGGAAGAGGTCCATCGGCTCCAGCGTCGCGCTCATGAGGACGCCGCCGCCGAACTCGGCGAGCCGGTCGCCGATCGGTTCGCTCGGAAGGCAGTTGTGGAGCGCGAGGCGGGCGTTGTACGCGCGCCGCCACGAGTCCGGCGGCTCCGTCTCGTCGAACGTGCGTTCGAGCTCGATCGCGCGGAAGAAGTCGGTGTGTCCCTGGCGATACCAGGCGTTGAGGGTGCGGCCGACCCCGGGCGCGGCGCGCTGCTTGTCCTCGTCTTCGAGCGAGTCGAGGACGCGCTTGACGACCGCGCCGACCTGCTCGGCGCGCGCCCAGACGCGCTCGCCGTACCCCTCGCCGTCGGCCCACTCGGTGATCGCGTCTTCGCCCGGCTCCTCGGGGTCGCGGAGCGGGATCTCCTCGTCGTCGAGGTCGCGCATCGACGCCCGCCAGTCGGGGCGCTCGCGGTCGAGGTGCGCGGTCACGCGGCGGTCGAGCTCGCCGCGGAGGTCGGCGTAGAACTCTCGGACCGCCTCGATCTCCTCGACGGTCACGTCCGCGTCCTCCAGCTCGCCACGGACGAGGGCGGCGTCGTCCGACTCGGCGCCCGCGCTCTCGAACGAGAGGGGCTGAACGACGCGCGTGAGCTCGTTCTCGGCGTCGCGGAGGCTCGCGTCCGCGACGGCGTCGCTCACGAGGTCCCGGACGCGCGGTTCGAGCATGTGCGCCTCGTCGCAGACGACGAACGTCGAGTCGTCGAGGAGCGCGCCGGTGAACGTCCCCGTCGTCACCGGATCGAACGCGTGATAGTAGTTGCCGATGACGACCTCGACCTCGGGGACGAGCGCGCCCATGATCGAGTGCGGACACGAGCCGTGGCCCGCCGCGAGCCGGACGAGTTCGTCGGCGTCGACGTGGCCGAGCTCGGTCACGTCGAACGGGACCGCCTCGGCGGGCTCGCCGTCCTCCGGCAGGTCGTCGAGGAAGCCGGCGTAGAACGGGCAGAACTCCACGTCGTCGTACTCCTCCGTGTCGGGGCGATACGGCGTCGGCTCGCCGTCGACGGAGAGGTAGTCGGCGTCGGGCGCGCCCGAGTCGGCGGCGGCAGTCCCGCCGGCGGGTCCCGCCGACCCCGAGTCCATGAGTCCCACCTGCTGGCTCCGCGCCTCGCTCACGAGGTTCGCGGTCGTCGTCGCGCCGCCGTCGCCGACGAGGTTCCGGGTCCGCTCGCGGAGCCCCTCGCAGCGCTCGTACACGTTCTCGCGGTCGATCCCGCCCCGGTTCTCGCGGGCGTACGGACAGACGTCGGCCTTCCCGACGAGGGTGAGACCAGAGACGGGGTCGTAGTCGCTCGGCAGGTTCTCGTTCACCGCCCCCAGATCCGTCTCGAACTGGCGCAGCTGCTGTTTGACGCTGGTGAGGACGAAGACCCGCTCGAAGTCGGAGTCGGGGTCGCGGACGCGGTCGAGCCCGGCGGTGAGCGCGAGCATCGTCTTCCCCGTCCCGCAGGCGCCTTCGAGGGCGAGGAAACCGCCGTCCGCGGCGGCGTCGACGGCGGCGTCGATGCCGTCGGCCTGCTCGGGGTACGGTTCGGGATGGCCGAAGAGGTCGGCCCACGGGGGCGAGTCGGTCACGGAGGCGAGTTACGCACCATGCGATTTAAACGCTTCATCGCCGGACGCGGCCCGCGGTCGTCGTCGACGCGTCGCTGCCGGAAAGCGGACGCTCGGAAGGGGCTCGGCCTCACTCCACGATGTCGTGGAGGTCGGAGAGCCGGTCGATCTCCCACGTCGGCCAGACGTTCAGTTCCCAGTCGCGGCGGTGGGGACGGCGGATAAACGCGGAGTCGATCCCGGCGTTCTCGGCGGCGCGCACGTCGGACTCGTTGTCGCCGACGAACAGGGCGTTGTCCGCGTCGAGGTCGCCGAGCGCCTGCTCGATGTAGTGGGGGTTCGGCTTGCGGAGCTGGAGCGAGTGGATCGTCGGCTCGCGACCGTACGCGGCGCCGATCCGGTCGAACCCGTCGAAGTGATCGACGAGGAAGTCGACGGTTGCCTGCTGGTTCGACGAGACGATCCCCATCTGTACGTCGAGGTCCTGGAGCTCGTCGAGGTCGTCGTACGGCGTCTTGCGTCCCTGACGGGCCTCCTGCTGTTGGGCCCGCGACACCACGTCGTCGCGCGTCCGCCAGAACGACCCCGGGTCGAGGTCGTACGTCTGACAGACGGTGCCGACGCTACCGGGGGTCGCACCGATGGTCATCTGCTCTACGTCGTCCGGATCGGGCTCCTCGACGCCGCACTCCTCGAACGCGTTCCGGGTCGCATCCCGGAGCACGTCGAAGCGCGTGCGGCCCACGAGGACACCGTCGTTGTCGAACACGACGGTATCGTACGTCATAGCCCTCATTCACGGCCGGCAGGGATAAGGGTTTCAGTGGGCGTCTCGACGACGAGAATCGGCGGGGAGCCCGTCTCGACGCCCCTCGCGGCCGCGACCGACCGATTTTACCCGGCGCGGACCCACCGACGGGCCATGCGCGTCAGCGTCATCGGCGGGAGTACGATCGGTCCGGAGACGGCGGCGGTCGCGGAGGCCCTCGGCGAGCGGCTCGCCGAGCGGGGCCACGCCGTGGTCTGCGGGGGCCTCGGCGGCGTCATGGCGGCTGTCTGTCGCGGGGCCCGGGCGGCCGACGGCGAGACGATCGGGATCCTCCCGACCGACGACCGGAGAGACGCCAACCCCCACGTCACGACGCCGATCGCGACGGGGCTCGGCCACGCGCGTAACGCCCTCGTCGTCATGAACGGGGATGCCGCGGTCGCGGTCGACGGGGCGGGGGGCACGCTCTCCGAGATCGGGCTCGCACTCGCGCAGGGCCGTCCGGTGGCCGGAATCGACAGGCACGACGTGGACGGCGTCGAGGCCGTCGACTCGCCAACGGCGGCGGTCACGTACGTCGAGCGGGCCGCGGGTGCGGACTGAAGCCGGTCAGTCGTCGAACTCGACGCCGGTCACGTCGAACCTGGCACCGCCTCGCGCCCCCTCGGAGACGGTGACCTCCCACCCGTGGGCCCTGGCGACCTCGCTGACGATGTTCAGTCCGAAGCCGGTCCCGTTCGCGCCCGTCGTGTACCCCACCTCGAACACGCGGTCGCGCGCTTCCGGCGAGATGCCCGGGCCGTCGTCCGCCACGAAGAACCCCGCCGGCAGGACCGCGCCGGCGCGCGTCGTCGTGTACATCGGGGAGATGTCGCCGATAACGACGACCACGTCGTCGCCGCCGTGTTCCACGCTGTTCCGGAACAGGTTCTCCAACAGCCGCTTCAGCCGCCCGCTGTCGGCGAGGATACGCCGGTCGGTGTCGACGGTCAGCGTGGCGTCGCCGGTCGCGACGTTCGCCCAACACTCGTCGGCGAGGGCCGCCAGTTCGACCGGATCGAGGTCTTCCGGCCGCTCGCCCTGTTCCGCGAGCGTCAACAGGTCGGAGAGCAGTTCCAGCGTCCGGTCGACCGCTGACGCCGCGTCGTCGACGTGTTCGCCGCCGCCCTCCGCTTGCGCCATCGCGAGCCGACCCTGCGCGACGTTGAGCGGACTCCGCAGGTCGTGAGAGACGCCCTGAACGAACTCCTCGAACCGGTCGCGCTGCCGCTCCGCCTCCGCGACGGCGCGGGCGGACGCGACGGCGTTCGATATCCGGTGAACGAGGACGGGCGTCCGGTCCGAATCGGGACACGCCCTCGCGACGTCGGTGGCGCCCGCGTCGAACGCCGCGGACACGGCGGGCGCGTCGAGCGTCTGGTCGGGGCAAACCAGGATCGGAAGCTCCGGGTGCCGATCGCGGGCCGTCGAAACGAGGGAGAGGCCGGTCCGTTCCGCCGGGTCGCCGACCGTGACCAGACAATCGACGGGCGAGTCCTCGATTATCTCCGCGGCCGCGTCGGCCCCCGCGACCGGCTCGACGGCGAGGCGGTCGTCCGCGCGCTCAAGCGAGTCCTTCAGCTCCGCGGCTCGGTCGGGCGTTCCCGCGGCGAGGACGACGGTGATCGAACCGCTGGGTGTGGACATCACGGAGAACCTTACCCTCAACGCCCGTCCGCTCGGCAGATAAACGTTGTTCCGACGCGCGCCGGCAGGGCCGCTCCCATCGAATGTTGGTCGTTCGCCGCTCGGCGCTCGCCGAGCCGATCGCTCGCGAGGCCGGCCCCTTCGACGAACGCTCACCGATCGAGCGTGTCGGGCCGCGGAACGGCCTAATTAGATATAATTAAATTTTTGTCGGCGGAGCGGGAGATGTTTGCCAATGAGCGAGTACACCACGATTTCGCTGCGGAAGGAGTTCGTCGCGGACGTGGAGGAGTACATCGAAGACGAACCGTTCGGCTCCGTCAAGGAGTTCGTGAAACACGTCGTTGTTCAGGAGATGGAGTCGGACGACGGGGTCTCCGAGGCGGAGGCGAAGCAGATCGCACAGAAGCTCCGCGACCTCGGGTACATGGAATGAGCGGGAGCCACCGCGGACAGGGGGCGGTCCTCGACGGCCTCGACCGCGCCGACCTCGTCCTGCTCGCGATCCCGCTCGCGTTCTGCGCCGTGTACGCGGTCGGGTCGCTCCTCGCGCAGGGGAACGCGGTTCCCGTCGCTGGCGCGTCGCTCGCGGCCGGGGCCCTCGTGGTCGACGGGCTCTTTTTACATCCGCCGAACGAAGCGTGACGGCGATTCCGCTCCGAGGACGGTACCCAAAAAAATAGCGTCTCCTGCTTCCGTGCGCCGCCCTACCAGGTGTCGTGGAACGTGTCGAACTCGATCGAGTCGAGCGGCTTCTCCCCGATCGCGGCCTCGTACTCGCCCGGCGTCAGCATCGGCTTGTGGAACCGCGGGCCGTCGTCGGTCGTGATCCGCGGGCAGCCGGTGTTGACGAACGCGTCCATGTCGAAGTTCCGGAGGCGGTCCGGCGTCACCTCGTCCATCGTGATCAGGTAGGCGTTGTCGTTGTTGTCGACGATCTCCTGGGCCTTCTCCCAGCGGCCCTGCCCGATCTTCGTACAGAAGATGACGCCCCACTTCTCGGCGTCCATCGCCTTGTGGACCGCGGCGTAGCGCTGCTTGAGGAACTGGTCGTGTTCGGCGACCGAGACAGCGTTGTTGACCGGGTCCGCGATGACGACGCGCTTGTCCGGGTGCTCCATCGCCAGCCCGACCGGGTGGAACTTCCCGCCGCCGACGTACAGCACCTGCTCGGCGTCGATGTCCGCGGAGGCGTAGTTACAGCCGAGCACCTGCCCCTCCTTCGTGAGGCGGTCGTCGCCCCGGCGGGTGTGGACCTCGTAGCCGCGCTCCTCCAGCCAGTCCGTCATCTCTTCGAACCGGTTCATGTGCTGGGCGGTCGTTACGAGGCCCACGTCGGCGTCCTCTTCGGGGGACGCGAGTTCCTCCTCCAGCGCGTCCTCCATGATCGGGAACGGGTCGACGTTCGAGAACAGCGGGACGTAAACGATGCTGTCGGACTCCTTCATCGGCGTGTGGCCGAAGTGAACGAACACGTCCGTCCGCCGCATCAGGTACGTGTCGAGGTCGCAGGCCCCGTAGCAGGGCTGCCCCGAGAGCATGAACGTGACGTCGTCGGGTGCGACCTCGCGGAGGTCGTCCGCGACCTTCGGACCGCGGCGCTTGAGCCCCTCGGGGAACTGTAAGCCGACCTTCGAAGCGTCGCGCTCCTCGATGGCCTCCAAGATTCGGTCGAGCTCGTAGTCCCACTCGCGGTCGTGCTTGAGGGCCATCCCCGTCTTCGTCAGGTCGCCCTCGGTGGAGCCGCTCATGTCGACCGGATTGTGCGGCAGGACGGTTAAACGGCGCGTTCGACCCCGAGTTTCGTCCCAGACGTTCGCGATCGTCGGAATCCCTCGCCCCGCGCCGGGGTCGTCACGGCGTCTCGACGCGTCGCACTCGGCGTCCAAGTCGGCCGATCCTGAGACGACGAGCGGCCCGCCGAACCGACGCGCTGCCGCGGTCGACGGACCTAACAGCCGCCCTCGCTAACCCCGCACCGATGACCGAGATTCCGCTCGAACACGTTCACGTCGCCCCCGACGAGGAGTCCGGCGGCGAGCCCGCGCCCGCCGTCTTCGTCCTCCACGGGCGCGGCGCCGACGAGGAGGACCTCCTCCCGGTCGCGGCCGAACTGCCCGACGACCTCCACGTCGTCAGCCTTCGCGCTCCCGACCCGCTTCAGGGCGGGTACACGTGGTACGAACTGGACCTCTCGGCGGGCGGGCTGGAGTCCAGCCAACCAGACGCCGACGACTTCCGGCGGAGCCTCGACCTGATCGGTGAGAGCGTCGAGCGCGCGGTCGACGCCTACGGACTCGACGCCGACCGGCTCGGGCTGCTCGGGTTCAGTCAGGGCGCGATAACGAGCCTCTCGCTCCTCTTGGAGGACCCTGACCGCTACGCGTGGGTCGTCACCCTCCACGGGTACCTCGCGGAGTCGCACGCCGACCTCGACCCGGACGGGATCGAGGGGAAGCCGGTCTTCGTCGGCGCCGGCGCCGGCGACCGGGTGATTCCCGAGTCGCGGACGACCGCGGCCGTCGAACGGTTCGAAACTCTCGACGCCGATGTCGCGAGCGGGAGCTTCCCGGGCGGCCACGGCATCGGCCCGCAAGAGCTCGATGCCGTCGTCGAGTTCGTCGCGTCTCGGACGGCGTAGCGAACCCCAAACGTCGCCGCCGAGCCCCGGCTCCGGCAGGTTCAAACCGCTCGGCCACGATGTCAGAACATGAGCGTCGAACAGGTCTCCATCGAGGACCTCGGTCGAGAGCTCGGCGAACGCATCGCCGAAACCCCGGAGTACGAGCGCTTCGAGGAGACGAGGGCCGCGGTCCAGCGAGACGAGGAGGTACAAGCGGCGATCGACGAGTTCGAGCAGCTTCGCGCGGAGTTCATGCAGGCCCGCCAGACCGGGCAGGCGACGAACGCCGAACTTCAGCGCGTTCAGGAGGCGCAGGACGAGCTCCACTCGATGCCAGTGATGAGCGAGTACCTCGACGCACAAGACGAGCTGAACGAGACCCTCGAAGCGATCAACGAAGCCATCTCGGAGCCCCTCGCGGTCGACTTCGGCGGGGAAGCCGGCGGCTGCTGTCAGGACTGACTCGCGGACTACGCCCGTCGTTCCGGCGAGCCGAACGCCCGCACCCCCGGCGACCGGCCCGCTCCTTATGACGAATACCGACGCACCACCCCCGTGATAGCCGTCGCCGGCGGCAAGGGCGGAAGCGGAAAGACGACGACCACCCTCGGGCTCGCGCGCGCACTCTCGCGGCGCGGCGCGCGGACCATCGCGGCCGACGCCGACTGGGATCTGCCGAACCTCGCGCGGCTCGCGGCGGAGACCGCGACCGACGGCGGTCCGGCCGATCCCGATCTCCCTAGCGGTCCAGAGGACGAGACGACGGTCCGCGACGCGGTCCGCGGGACCGTTCCGGTCCGTCCCGACCGCTCCGAGCCGACCGTTCTCGCCGCCCCGGACGCGCCGCGATCGGTCGACGCGTTCGGAGCGCTCGCGGTGCTCGACGGCGCGACGCCCGACGGCGCGCCGGTGTTGCTCGACTGCCCGGCGGGCGCCTCGGCGGACGCGGCCGCGCCGCTTCGGGCCGCGGACCGCGCGCTGATCGCGACGCCGCTCCGCCGCGCCGCGCTCCGTGACGCCGCGAAGACGGCGGCGATCGCTCGCCGCCTCGACTGCCCGCCGGTCGGGGCGGTCGCCGTCGGCGAGGCGAGCGTACCGGACTCGGTTGCGACGCTGCTCGGCTGTCCCGTCCTCGGTGCGGTTCCCGACGGCGGAGCCGAGCCGCTGTCCGACCCCGCGGTCCGGAGCGCGTACGACGAACTCGCTCGTCGACTCGGCGAGACGGCGGCGGCGGACGGGTGGCAGATCGCGTGAGAATCACGGACGCGGCCGACTCCGGGGCGGCGGATTTCGGTGGCGAGACCGGTCGAGAGAGCCGCCACCGACAGACCCAAACCTCCACGGGCGGCAGCGATCATATGGAGACGCTTCCGACCGGGGTCTCGGTGCTGGACCGACAGTTCGGCGGGGGGTTCCCGAGCGGTAGCGTCGTCGTGTTGAAGGCGAACCCCGACAGCCAGTCCGAGCTCATCTTGGACCGGTTCGCCCGCGTTCGGAGGTGCCGCTACCTCACGACCGTCCGATCGGCCGGGGCGGTGGAGGCGGCGCTCAGCCGCGACGGGGACGGGGAGACGACGGTGGAGGCCACCGACGAGGTCGGCGACCTCGACGAGGCGGCGTCGCTCACGACCGATCTCCCGGAGGAGGGAACGCTGATCGTCGACTCCGTGGAGCCGCTGGAGCGCGGCGCGTCTCCGGCGGCGTACGCCGAGTTCCTCGACGGCGTGCGCGCTCGGGTCGACGACGCCGACGGCGTCGCGCTGCTCCACGCGCTCCGCGGCGGGGAGGACCCGCAGGCGCGCCGGATCACGGAACAGGTCGCGGACATCGTGTTCGACCTCCGGACGACGGTCACCGGGACCGAGATCGCGAACCGGCTCGTCGTCGCCAAGTTCCGCGGCGGCGCCGCCTTGGAGGAGCCGCTGAAGCTGAAACTAACCGACGAGGTCGCCGTCGACACGAGCCGCGACATCGCCTGACGCGGCCGATCGCTTGATTCGGCTACGACACGACGGACGCGAGAAGTGTCAGCGCGCCGACGACGGCCGAAGCGATCGCCCAGTTTCGCGCGGTGTCGAACGCTCCGTACGGCCCGCCCTTCCGCGAGAAGAGGTACGACGCGTACACGGCGAGCGGCGCCAGCGTCGGGAGCGTCGCAACCGAGACGACGGCGGTGAAGCTCGACAACAACGCGACCGCGACGGTCGTCGCGCCCGCGACCGCGGCGACGAGCGCGTCCTCGCGTGCCCGTTCGATCTCCATACCGGTGTGGGCGCGGCGTCGGGCAAAAGCGATCCGTTCGTCGGTCGACCTGACGCTGCGGGCTGAGCCACCGGAGTGAGTGGCGGCGTAGCGCGGCCGCTCGAGGCACCAGCGTCTCGAAGAAGCGAAACCCGGCAGCGACGGGGTCCGTTACTCCTCGTCGATCTCGTCGACGATCTCGTCGGCGTCGACGTCGACGTCCTCGAGCGCCTCCTCGATGTCGACATCGCCGGCGCCGGCGCCGCCCATGCCGCCCATCATGCCGCCGAGGCCACCCATGCCGCCGCCCTCGATGACCTCCTCGATCACGACGCGGTCGAGGTCGAGGCGGTCCATGAGGTCCTGCGCGATCTGCTGTTTCTGGAACATCCACTGCTGGTTCATCTGCATCGCCTGCGTCGCGGTGACGTAGAGGATGTCCTTCTCGACCTCCTCGGTCTCGACGGTCTCCTCGCCGTCCTCGTCCTCCGTGACGGTCTCCTCCTCCTCGGTCTCCGTCTCGATGCGGACCTCGGGCGCCTCCTGAAGGTACATCCCGAGCATGCCGGCGGCCTGCTCCTCGCGGTCGTCGATGGCTTCGAGGATCTCGTACTCGTACTCGAGGTCCTCGCCGGCGAGCGGGTGGTTAAAGTCGACGCGGGCGCGGCCGCCGATGATCGTCTCGAGGTGGCCCTGCTGATTGTCGATCTGGACCTGCGCGCCGGGGTAGCGGCTGTCCTCGGGGATCTTGTCGGCCTTGACGGTCTCGACCTCGTCGGGGTCGTACTCGCCGAAGGCGTCGTCGGCCGGGACGTCGACCGTTCCCTCGTCGCCGACGGCGCCGCCGATGAACGCCTCCTCGACGGAGGGGAACACGTGGCCGGCACCGAGCGCGATGATCCGGGGCTCGAAGTCGTACTCGTCGACGTCGATCTCGGCGTCCTCGGCCGTCTCCTTGTCGGTCGTGTCGATGACGCGGTCGTCGTCGGCCGTTCGGATCGTGTACGCGACGCGGACGAAGTCGCCGTCTTCGAGTCCGTCAGCGTCAGTCTCGGTCTCGGTCTCCTCGGCCTCGGCGGCCGCGTCCGCTTGCTCCTGATCGCTCATACCTGAAGGTCACCTGTTACACCCTTAAGAAGCACGGTTCGGCCCGAAGCCCGCCGACGAGCGGGCGACAGCGGCGATTCGGCGGCCGACGCGCCGGCCTACGGGTCGCGGCGGTTCGTCGCGGAGCACGGCGGCGTCCCGCGCTCCTTATGAGCGGTCCGACCGCAGTGCCGGGCATGTACGAGGTCGAGATCAAGGTACCGGCGGACCTGGACGCGACGCGAGAGCGCCTCCGCGAGGTCGGGGCCGAGCACGTCGCCGCCAAGCGACAGCGCGACACGTACTACGACGCGCCGCACCGCGAGTTCGCCGAAACGGACGAGGCGCTCCGGATCCGGCGCGAGATGCCGCTGTCGGACGGCGAGGGGTCGGCGTCCTCCGCCGACGACCCGGCGGCGACGATCACCTACAAGGGACCCCTCCTCGACGAGGCCTCGAAGACCCGCGCCGAACACGAGACGGGCGTCGACGACGGAGAGGCGCTCGCGGCGGCCCTCTCCGGGCTCGGCTTCGAGCCGGCCGCGACGGTGGAGAAGCGGCGCGAGTTCTGGGCGTACGACGGGTTCACCGTGACGCTCGACGCCGTCACCGGGCTCGACGAGTACGTCGAGATCGAACGCGCCGTCGAGTCCGAAGGCGAGGTCGACGCGGCGCGCGAGGCAGCGATCGAGGCGCTCGACCGGCTCGGCCTCGACGCCGACGACCAGGTTCGCACCTCCTACCTCGGGCTGCTGCTCGCCGGCGAGGACGACTGAGGCAGTCAGCCGTCCTCGTCCCCCGTCGGCCGCTTCTCGGAGAGGACCGTCCGCTCGAACTCGCAGACTAAGACGTCGTCGTCGCCGTCGACGATCTTGAACGCTTCCACGCGCATGGTGACGACGCCGCGCTCGCCGTCGCTCGTCTCGCGCTTGTCGGTGACCGTCGAGCGGGCGCGGATCGTGTCGCCGTGGAACACCGGGTTCGGGTGTTCGACGCCGTCGTACGAGAGGTTCGCGACGATGGTGCCGTCGGTCGTCTCCGGGATCGACATCCCGACCGCGAGCGACATCGTGTACAGTCCGTTCACCAGTCGCTCGCCGAACTCCGTCTCCGCGGCGAAGTCGGCGTCGAGGTGGAGCGGCTGCTGGTTCATCGTCATGTCGCAGAAGCGCTGGTTGTCGGCCTCGCTTATCGTCCGCCGCGTCGCGTGGTCGATCGTCTCGCCGACTTCGAACTCCTCGTAGTACAGTCCGGGCATGGGCCCCCGCTCGACCGGCGGCGTGAAATCGGTACCGCTCTCGGGGCGGCCGTCGGGTTTTATCTGCCCGCCCGCGCACCCCCGCACATGCCACGCCGAAGCCTGCTGTTCTCGCCCGGCGACAGCCCCGAACTCATGCGGAAGGCGCCGGGAACCGGCGCCGACGTGATCTGTTTCGACCTCGAGGACGCCGTCGCGCCCGGCCGGAAGGACGAGGCGAGGGCGGCGGTCCGCGAGGTGCTCGCGGACCCCGCCTTCGACCCGGACGCGGAGGTCTGCGTCCGACTCACCGCCGAGTCGCCCGCGGCCGACCTCGACGGAGTGATCGGTACCGACAGAGAGGGGGGCGGCGACGCGGTCACCCTCGACGCGGTGATGCTCCCGAAGGTCGAGGGCGCGGGTCGGGTCGAGCGCGTCGCCGAACTGTGCGCCGAGCGGGGCCGCGATCCCGCGGTGTTCTCGCTCGTCGAGACGGCGGCGGGCGTCCTCGCGGCGGAGGCGATCGCGGCGGCGGAGGCGACCGACGCGGTCGCGTTCGGCGCCGAAGACCTCGCCGCGGACGTGGGCGCGACCCGGACCGACGAGGGGACGGAGGTGCTGTACGCCCGCGAACACGTCGTCCTCGCCGCGAGCGCGGCCGGCGTCGACGCGCTCGACACGGTCTACACGGACTTCTCGGACGAGTCGGGGCTCCGGGAGGACGCCGCGTTCGCGCGCCGGCTCGGCTACGACGGGAAGCTGGCGATCCACCCGGCGCAGGTAGGCCCGATCACCGAGGCGTTCACCCCGGACCCGGACGACGTCGAGTGGGCCGCGGCGGTCCTCGACGCCCGCGACGAGGCGGAGGGGGAGGGACGCGCCGTCTTCCAGGTGGACGGCGAGATGATCGACGCGCCGCTGATCGCGCAGGCGGAGCGGATCCTCGACCGCGCGCCCGACGGGACCCGCTGAGTCGGATCGGTGGCCCGGCCGGCGTTCGGGTCGCGACCCGCCCGGCTGTCGCTGTGGACGGGGTCGACCAGCATCGCTCGATCGGCGTCGATGCGCGTCGTTCGGACGGTGTCGGCACGCACAATTTCCGTACCGGTCGCCACAGTTAACCACCGCCCACCGAGACTGATCGTATGACTACGGAGGCGAATCCGTTCGAGAGCCTGCGGGAGCAGGTAGACGACGCCGCGGCGGTCGTCGACGCCGACTCGGGCGTCATCGAGCGCCTGAAGAACCCGGAACGGGTGTTGGAGACGAACCTGACGTTCGAGCGCGACGACGGCTCGCTGGAGACGGTGCGCGCGTACCGCGCGCAGTTCAACGGCGACCGGGGGCCGTACAAGGGCGGGATCCGCTATCACCCGGGCGTCACCCGCGACGAGGTGAAGGCGCTGTCGGGCTGGATGGCGTACAAGTGCGCCGTCGTCGACGTCCCGTACGGCGGCGGGAAGGGCGGCATCGCGATCGATCCGGCGGACTACTCCGAGTCCGAGCTGGAGCGACTCACGCGGGCGTTCGCGACGGAACTCCGGCCGCTGATCGGCGAGGACCGCGACATCCCCGCGCCGGATGTCAACACCGGCCAGCGGGAGATGAACTGGATCAAAGACACCTACGAGACCCTCGAAAACACCACCGCCCCCGGCGTCATCACGGGGAAGGCGCTCGACTCCGGCGGCAGCGAGGGTCGCGTCGAGGCGACCGGTCGCTCCGTCGCGCTGTCGGCCCGCGAGGCGTTCGACTGGCTTGACCGCGACGTCGCGGACGCGACCGTCGCGGTTCAGGGGTACGGCAACGCCGGGTCGATCGCGGCGGCGCTGCTCGACGACCTCGGCGCCGACGTGGTCGCGGTCTCCGACTCCGCCGGCGGGATCCGCGACCCCGAAGGGCTCGACCCCCGCGACGTGAAGGCGCACAAGGCCGAGACCGGGTCGGTGACGGGCTACCCCGGCGCCGACGGCCTCACGAACGACGAGCTGCTCACGCTCGACGTCGACTGCCTCGTCCCGGCCGCGCTGGAGAACGCGGTCGACGCCGAGCTCGCGGCGGACGTCGGCGCCGACCTGATCGTCGAGGCGGCGAACGGTCCGCTCACGCCCGACGCCGACGACGTGCTCGCCGACCGCGACGTCAACGTCGTCCCCGACATCCTCGCGAACGCGGGAGGCGTCACCGTGTCGTACTTTGAGTGGGTCCAGAACCGACAGCGGTTCAGTTGGACCGAGGCGCGCGTCAACGAGGAACTGGAACGCGTGATCACGGAGGCGTTCGACACGCTGGTCGACACCTACGAGTCGAACGACGTCCGCAACCTCCGCACCGCGGCGTACGTCGTCGGTATCGGTCGGATCGTGGACGCGTACGATCAGGCCGGAAACTGGCCGTAACGGGACTCTTTCGCCGTTTCAAAGGGCGCTCTACTCCAGCGTCGCGTCGCGGACCTCGATGTGACCGCGGTCACCCTCCCAGACCGTGTCGTACGTCAGGTCGATGCGGCGGTCCATGTGCGGGCCGTCGACGACGTACGTCTCGAACTCGCCGCCCTCGCCGAGCGGGTGGACGCCGTACTCCTCGCGGAGCGCGAGCAGGTCGTCGAGCGCGTCCGCGTCGTACCGTCGTCCGAGCCATGATTCGTCGAGCCCGTACGCCGCCACTTGGATGATCCGGATCTCGAAGTCGGCGTCGAACATCGCCTCCGCGAGTTCGACCGGGTCCCGCTGCCACAGCGGGGCGAACAGGTCGATCCCGAGCCGGTCGCACATCCCCCGAATCCGGTCCGTCTGGAACTCGCTCTCGACGGCGCCGGCCGTGACGCCGGCGAGGTCGTCCGCGGCGGCGATCTCTCGGAGCGCCGCCTCCATCGGCTCCAGCTCCGCGTCGCCCTGCGCGCCGGCGTCGTCGACGTCTGCGGCGCCGAAGTCGTCCGGCGACACCTCGACGAGGTCGACGCCGACGCTCTCGGCCGCGAGTTCGGCGAGCTCGGTCGCCGGCGTGTGGTACATGTACGAGTCGCCGGCGGGGTGGACGGTCAGCAGCCGCGAGACGTCGAGCCCTTCCTCCAGCGCGCGGTACAGGGCCCACGAGGAGTCCTTGCCGCCGGAGAAGAGGCTCACCCAGTTGCTCATGACCGGGGGAGGGAGTCGCGCGGATAAAGAGTCGGCGGTCGGACGGCGAGGGAGCCGCGAATCGCACGCCGCACGCGGGACCGGCCGCGGCGAACGCGCCGCCTCAGTCGGAGATGAACTCGTTGTCGCGCCAGTTGACGCCGCCGTCGCCCTCGCCGGCGCCCTGCGGGCTCTCGACGACCTCGATGCTGGCGGGGCGGGGTTCACCTTCGACGATCCGGGTCGCCTCCAGTTCGCCGTCCTCCTCCGTGATCGCGGTGAGCGTCCCCTTCTCGGAGAGCGTCGCGATCTTGCGGAGCACGCGGAACATCGGGTACTGTAGCGCGGAGTTCTGGAGGACGGTCTCGCGGTCGCCCTTGAAGCAGGCGAACTCGACGAGCTCGGAGGGGATCTCCTCCTCCTCGTCGTCCATCCACTGGGGACCGCCGGCGCGGGGCGGCTCCTCCTCCCAGACGCGGGTCTCCGTGACCGACGCCTTCAGCTGCGCCGTGGGCGTGTACTTGCTGATCGACTCGTCGTCGGACAGGGCCTTGATGATGAGTGTGTTGTTTCGACGCGTGATGTCGATGTCGTCGATCTCCTCCGGCAGATCGGGGTCTTCGTCGAAGTACGTCTCTACGTCTTCGAGTGGCAGTTCGAGCGTCGAATGGAGTCGGAACACGCGGCCTGTCATTGTTTGTGGAATGCGGTGGGGTCGAACCGGTGGTCACGGCGGCGGCGGCAACGGCCGCACCTACCGTAGCTACGCACCGTAGGTTTATATGGACTGCCCTTCGAGGTGTCAGGATCCGCGTGCACGTCGCGCCCGGACCGGAGGATCAACGGCGGGGGCGACGGCTCACTCGGCGCCCAGTTCCGCGGCGAGCTCGCCGCGCTCGTCGAGTTCGCCGAGCACGTCGCTGCCGCCGACAAACTCGCCGTCGACGAACGTCTGCGGAATCGTCTCCCACCCGCTGTGAGACTCCAGCGCCTCGCGGTACTGCGGCAGCGCGGGCAACACGTCGACCGTCTCGAACTCCTCGACGTGCTGGGAGATCAGCTCGACGGCGCGCTGGGAGTAGCCACACTGGGGCATCAGACGGTTCCCCTTCATGAAGAGTACCACGTCGTTGTCGGCGAGGACCGTCTCGACTCGCTGTTCGATCTCTTCGGCGTCGGCGTCGGCTTCGGGACTGAACGTCATACGGCTCGATACGCGACGCCGAGGCAAATGGGTTCCGCACGGGCGGGCGACGTGACGGGCCGACCGCCGACCGGCTCGGCGCTTACTCCTCGCGGTCGACGCGCACCACGTCGACGAGCGAGTAGACCGGAACGCCGTCGATGTCGTCGTACCCCATCTTGTCGACGAGGACGACGCACGCGACCGGCTCGCCGCCCTGCTCGCGGATCGCGTCGATCGACTCCCGCATCGTCGTCCCGGAGGTGATGATGTCGTCGACGACGTAGCAGTCGCGGTTCCGGATCGCGGCGAAGTTCCGCGAGAAGCCGCCGCCGTGCTCGTCGATGTCGCCCTCATCCCACTGGTGTTTCGCGGGGGCGTACGTACCGAGGTCGGTGTCGAGCCGGTCGGCGACCGCGGTCGCGAGCGGCGCGCCCGCCTTCTCGATGCCGACGGTCAGGTCGACCGCCTCGCCCTGTTTGGCCAGCAGGTCCGCCATCGCGCTCGCCGCGAAGCCGAGGCGGGTCGAGTCGCGCCCGAGCGCCGACCAGTCGACGTGGATGTCGGCCGACGCCGCCGCGTCCGCGGCCGCCTCGTCCGTCTCGGCGCCGCCGCCGCGCTCGACCAGCCAGCTCGCCGTCTCGCGGGAGACGTTCAGTTCGTCCGCGATCTCTCCCTTCGAGAGCCCCCGCTCCGCGAGCTCGGCAGCGCTGTCGATGAGGTCGTCAACGTTCTTCATACGCGGCAAATTCGACCGCCGTTTTAATAGTCGTGTCGTCATCCGCGAACGCGGCCTCGAAGTCGTCGAGCCCGTGGACGCCGGTCACGAGATCATCGAGGAACCCGTCGGAGAGTCGCGAGAGCGACTCGACGGCCGACTCGAAGTGCCCGTACCCGGAGTTGACGCTGCCGACGAGCGCCTTGTTGTGGAGGACGAACTCCCGGTGGAGCCGGCCGCCGTCGATTTCGAACTCCCAGTCCCCCGGGACGCCGAGGAGCGCGCCGACGCCGTTGGGCGCGAGCGCCTCGATCGTCTCGAAGGCGTGGGGCGCGTAGCCGGTCGCCTCGAAGACGAGGTCCATCGGCTCGTACGCCTCGGGCACCTCTGGGATCGCGGTGTCGTTGGAGTTCACGTACGTCGCTCCGAGCGACTCGATGATCTCGATCGTCGGGTCGGGGCGCTCGCGCCGTCCGAGACAGTAGATCCGGTCGAACGACTCGTCGAGGGTCGCCACGGTCAGCAGGCCGAGCGACCCGTTCCCCAGCACGAGCGCCGACTCGGGCTCCCAGTGGAACGCCGACCGGCTGGCGTACGCGTGCTCGATCGCCTTCTCCGCGATCGAGACCGGTTCGACGAGGAAGCCCCAGTCGGCGAGCGCCGGGGGGATCTCGACGAGAAACTCGGCCGGGCTGGTGAAGTACTCCGCCATGAACCCGTGCGCCCCGACGATGCCCCGCTCGTGGTACTCGCCGTCCGGCGCCATGTCGGGCTCGCCGCGCGCGAAGTACTCGTTGGCGCCGTTCGGCGGGCGGCGGACCGTCGGGACGACGACATCGCCGACCTCGAACGGCGTGTCGTTCGGCTCCTCGATCACGCCGACGGCCTCGTGACCCAACACGAGGTGGTCCTCGCCCGCGGGCGCCCCGCCGTGTCCGCCGGCGATGACCTCGTGGTCGGTCCCGTCGACGCCGACCCGGAGCGTCCGAACCAGCGCCTCGCCGGGCGCGGGCTCCGGTCGCGGTCTTTCTGTCACGACCGGTTCGTCGGCTCCCTCGTAGACGGCAATCGCGTCCATACCACGACCCAAGCGGTCGGCCCTCAAAAGATTTCTTTTATTTCGAGTAAACACGTGTGGGGACTCCACCGTGGAGTTTTCACCCGGTCGGCCGTACTCGCTGGCGTGTGTACACTGACTCTGGCGTGGCGGACGTTCGGCGACGCCCCCGTCGCGCTCGCCGCCACCCGCGACGAGGCGCACGACCGCCCGAGCGAACCGCCGGCACTCCGAGAGGGCGACGGCGATAGCGGGCAGGGTGACGGCGGAGACGACGGCGAGGGGTTCGACGGCGGCGGCCGGTACGTGGCCCCGCGCGACGCCGAGGCCGGCGGTACGTGGATCGGCCTCTCCGAGGACGGTCTCGTCGTCGCCGTCACGAACCGCTGGCTCGACGCCGACCGCGAGGGCGACCGCTCCCGCGGGCTGCTCGTGCGCGACTGCCTGACGGCCGCCTCCGCGGAGGACGCGGTGCGGACCGTCGAGCGCGAACTCGACGAGCGCGCGTACGACGGCTTCAACCTCGTCCTCGCCGACGACCGCGCGGCGTTCCTCTTGGTGTACGACGGCGGCCTCGCCGTGACCCGGCTCGACCCGGGCGTCCACGTGATCGGCAACGTCGGCGGCGTGGTCAACGGGACGGAGCGGTTCGCGGTCCCCGAGCGACGCCGGGCGTTCGGCGAGGAGCGGGCCGACAGCACGAGGCAGATCGCGGCCGCGCTCGCCCCGGAGCCGGGGGAGTCGGGAGCGTCGTGGCTCGACCGCGCGAGCGCCGTCCTCGCGGACCACGAGTACGGCGCCTGCCTCCACGGCGACGGGTTCGGAACGCGCTCGTTCACCCGGATCCGGACCGGCGGCGACCCCGCCGTCGCGTACGCCGACGGACCGCCCTGCGAGACGCCGGCCGAGGCGGTGCCGCTCCCGGCCGACTTCGCGACGGGCCGGGCGTAGCGGGGCGGAGCGGAGCGTACCCCGGCCGCCGTGCGACTCGGTACCGAGACGGGCGGGACGTTTTTACCTCGGAGACGGACGTAGCGGTCATGCGGCTCCTCGTCTTCGGCGACCTCCACCTGAAGCCCGCGGCCGACGACTACGACCTCGCCGCGGTGTCGCCGCCGGCGGACGTCGACGCCGCGCTCGTCCTCGGCGACCTCACGCACCGCGCGGGCGACGACGATGCCGAGCTGGCCCGCCGGTTCATCGGGCGACTCGCGCCGGACGTGCCGGTCGTCTACGTCCCGGGGAACCACGACCCAGCGCCGATGCCGAGAGAAGTGGTCGACACCGCTCTCGGGGCCACCGCGGAGCACCTAAGCGCGCGGACGCTCGGGAACCTCACCGTGGTCGGGTGGGGCTGCGAGCGCCGGTCGCTCGCCCCGTCGCTCCCGCAGACCGACTTCGACGCGCTCGACCCGCGGACGGCCCCTCGCGAGGACCGGAGACACGCCGCCGACCGTCTCGCGGACGACCTGCTCGACGCGTGTCACCGCGTCGTCAGCGGAGCGGCGTCGACCGAGGAGGTCGCCGCGTCGCTGGGCATCGCGGACGAGGAGGCGGTCGCGTTCCACCGCGGAATGGCCGAAATCGAGACGACGTACGAGCGGCTTTCGGACCGCCTGCGGCGCCGTTCCGACGTGCTGCTCGCGACGCACGTGCCGCCGTTCGGTACGTCCTTCGATCGCCATCACGCGGTCGGTACGCGCGAGACGGACCGCGAGCACCTCCACACCGGGTCGATTGCGCTCGCCCTCGCGGTCCGAGACCACGACGTGTTCGCCGCGTTCAGCGGTCACTCGCACGCGTTCGGGTACGACCCCGGTGACGGCGACGGCGGTCGACCGCACCTGCTCAACCTCGGCTTCCGCGGCGTCGGCGTCGTGACTGTCGGCCCGGCGCGGGGAGAGTTCGCGTTCACGCGCTGGTGAGGCGGCGCTCGCGCGGGCTCGGGGCGGGCCGAGCGGAAGGCCAGTTTTAACCGATTCGGGAGGCGTGAGAGAGTATGAGCGCGTCTGAAATCGAGTCCGACCTGTCGGCGGACGAGCGCGCCGGTCTCGAACTCATCCGCGAGACCGGCGGCATCCACCAGAGCGACTTCTGGAAGGAACTCGATGTCTCGTCGCGGAAGGGGAGCCGCATCGCCGATGCGTTAGAGGAGTCGGGCCTGATCCAGCGGGAGGACACCGTCTACAACGGCCACAACACCTACTACCTGGAGCCCGCCCCGCGCGACCTCGACTTCTCGCTGCTTATGGCCGACGACATGCTCTCGCCGTTCATCGGCGAGGAGGAGGTCGACGCGCAGGCGGACGCCTTCTCGCAGTGGATGATGAACCTCGCGTACGAGGAGTACTGAGGCCGGCGGCGGGCGACTCTGCGCCGCCCCGCTTCGAATACGGTCCTGCCAGTTTCATCGACGTTCGCAGCCCACCGCTGCCCCGAGGGTTTTACTCGATCGGATCCGGATCGATCCCGTATGAACAGGGCCCTCCCGCTCGCACTCGGCGTCGGCGTCGTCCCCGCGCTCGGCGTGTACGCGCTGGTCTCGTCGGTCCCGACCGCGCTCGGAACCGCCGCCGTCTACGTCGGCGCGGCGTACTTCTACTTCGCGTTCGACATCTCGCTGCTCGCCGCCGCACCGCGGTTCGACGACCGCAGCGACAGGCTCGGGTACGGCGTCGGCCTCTTCGGACTGAGCGTCACCCCGATCCTGTTCGCGCAGTCCGCCGGCGGCGGCGACGCGACGGTGTTCGGCTTCGTGATCGCGTTCTTCGGCGCGGTCGCCTTCCTCACCCTCAGCGAACAGGCGCGCCGCCGTCGGGGCGGCGGAGAATGAGACCGCGGCGGCGCTCGACCGCGGTCAGAGGAACAGGACTCCGAACAGTGCGATCCCGACCGCCAGCGTCAGGATCAGCACGCTGCGGCCGATCCCGGACTTGATCTCGACGTCGCTGCCGACACGTCGGACGGCCGCCTGCGGGTCGGTGACCGTCCGGACGGTCGCCGTCGTGAGCCCGACGACGGCGCGGTCGACGGCGGCGTAAAGCTCCGTGACGCCGACCACGAGCCCGCGGGTGCCGTAGAACACGGCGGGGTTGTACAGCGAGTCGACGTCCGGGACCCGCCCCAGCTTCGAGAGCGGCTTCTTGGTGAGCGCGAAGCCGATCAGGCCGAGGACGGCGAGGGCGACGCCTTCGATCAGGTGGTCGACGGTGTACGTCTTGTACACCTTCTCGACGACGGCCTCGCTCGTCACGTCGAACGGGAGGATCCCGAACAGTCCCACGTCGGCCGGGACGACCGCCGCGAGCGGCGAGGTGGGAACGAGGACGCCGTAAGCGACGCAGAGCACCGCCACCGCGCCCATCGCGACGCTCTGCCCCCGGTTGGCGTCCCGCACGTCGCCGTCGTAGCTCCCGTGGAAGAACGCGTAGTAGCCGAACTTGATGAACGACATGAACGTCCCGATCCCGCCGAGCAGGAGCAGCCATTCGAGCGTATGGAAGTCGCCGATCGGGAGCGGGCCCTTCGGGAAGGTGTAGTGGCTCCCGGAGATGATGATCCCCTTGCTGACGAAGCCGTTGAACCCGGGGAACCCCGCGATCGACAGCGCGGCGATCGTGAACGCGCCGGCGGTGACCGGCATGTCGCGGGCCAGCCCGCCCAGCTTCTTCAGGCTCTCCTCGCCGGTCCGGTAGACGACGACGCCGGCCGTCATGAAGAGCAGCCCCTTGTAGAGGATGTGGTTGAACACGTGGGCGAACGCGCCGGCCTGCGACAGGGCCGACCCGATGCCGACGCCGGCGATCATGTAGCCGACCTGCGACTGGATGTGGTACGAGAGCAGCCGCCGCATGTCGTTCTGGAACAGCGCGAACGTCGCCCCGAACACGGCCATCCCGCCGCCCATGTAGGCGATCGCGACGTGCCCGTCGGGGAACGCCCGGTACATCCCGTAGACGCCCGTCTTGGTCGTGAACACGCAGAGGAAGACGCTGGCGGCGATGTGCGGGCGCGGATACGTGTCGGGGAGCCACGCGTGGAGGCCGATGAACCCGACGTTGACGCCGATGCCGACGGCGGCGAGCGCGGCCGGGAGCCCTGCCACGATCCCCGCCGTCTCGGGGCCGCCCGGCACCGTGGCGAACAGGAAGGTCCCCTTCGCGACGTAGTTACCGAGTATCGCCGCCATCAGCAGCGTCCCGCCGAGGCCGTGGAGCAGCGCGTACCGGAAGCCGGCCCGGACCGCCTCGCCGCGGTAGTGCCAGACGAGCAGCGTGCTGGTGACGGCCATCAGCTCCCAAAAGAACAGCAGCGTGAGCCAGTCGCCGGCGAACACCGCGCCGAAGCTCGTCGCGACGTAGGAGAACGCGAACGCGGTCTGAATGCTCTCGGCCTCGCTCGCGTACGAGTAGAGGACGGCGACGACGCCGATGATCCCGAATATCAGCCCCATGAGCCGCGAGAACTCGTCGACGTTGAGCAGGACGGCGTCGAAGCCGAGGAACGTGGCCTGGAGGTGCGCGCCCGCCGGGACGGTCCACGCCCAAGCCACCGCGACCCCGGACGCGGCGACGCCCAGCGCGTGCCCGACGCGGCGGGGCGTGAGGGCGATCAGCGCGGCGATGACGAGGAGGACCGGACCGGGCGGGAGGGCGGTGAGCGCGGCGGTCATCAGCCCATCACCCCCGGGAGCGAACCGACGACGGTCTCGATTATCCGGAGGAACACCGCCGTCCGCGGGACGACGCCGAGCAGGACCGAGAGGCTCGCGGCCGTCAGGATCGGCCCGAGCATGAACCACGTGCTCTCGGCGCCGCGCCAGCCACGAACGTCCCACCCGCCCGCCGGCGGGCCGCCGTGGTGGTCGTCGTGACCCTCGTGCGTCGCCGCCTCGTGGTCATCGCCGTGCGCTGCGGTCTCGTCAGCGCTCGCGTGCGTCGCCGCCTCGTGGCCGCCGTCGGCGCGGGGGCTCCCGCGGCCGCCGAGCGCCGCGGTCACGAGCGGCTTCTTGTCGTGCCCGTCCGGTGACTCGAAGTACGCCTGGTACACGATCGGCCAGAAGTACGCGATGTTGAGGACGCCGGACACCAGCAGCGCGCCGGCAAACATGAGGCCGCCGCCCTCCAGGGCGCCGATGACGATGTACCACTTGCTGACGAACCCGGCTATCAGCGGGATGCCGGCCATCCCCGCGGCTGCGACGGCGAACGCCGCCATCGTCAGCGGCATCCGGTCGCCGATGCCGGCCATGTCGCTGATGTCGTCCGTGTGGGTCTCGACGTGGATTGCGCCCGCACAGAAGAAGAGGGTGAGCTTCATGAACGCGTGCGCCGGGATGTGGAGCAGCCCGCCGACGAGCGCCTCGCCCTCCAGCAGCGCGAGCCCGAGGACGATGTACGACAGCTGGCTGATCGTCGAGTACGCCAGCCGCCGCTTGAGGTTGTCCTGCCGCAGTGCGATGACGCTCGCGGTCAGGAGCGTGATCGCGGCGACGACCGCGAGCGGCGCCGCCACGCCCAGCTCCGCCATCGTCTCCGTGCCGAACACGTCGAGCACGACGCGGGCGATGCCGAAGATGCCGCTCTTGACGACCGCGACCGCGTGGAGCAGCCCCGAGACCGGCGTCGGCGCGACCATCGCGTCGGGGAGCCACGAGTGGACCGGCATCAGCGCCGCCTTGACGCCGAACCCGCCGGCGAGGAGGCCGAACGCCACGCGCGCCAGCGTCGGGTCCGCGCCGGCGAGCGCCTCGATCCCGCCCGGCGTGAACGCCGTGGTGCCCGTCAGCACGTAGACGAGCGCGGTCCCGCCGAGCACGGCCACGCCGCCGCCGAAGGTGTACGTGAGGTACTTCCGGCCGGCCGCGCGGGCCTCGTCGGTCTCGTCGTGCGTGACCAGTGGGTACGTCGACACCGTCAGCAGCTCGTAGAAGACGAACAGCGTGACGAGGTTCGCCCCGAACGCGACCCCGACGGCCGAGGCGAGGCTCGCGGCGAACGAGGCGAAGTAGCGGGTCTGCGCGTGTTCGCTCAGTCCGCGCATGTACCCGATGGAGTAGAAGCTCGTGACGATCCACAGGAGGCTCGCGAGCAGCGCGAACAGGATCCCGAGGGGGTCCGCGCGGAGCACGAGCGAGATACCGTCGCCCAGCTCGCCGATCCGCGTGACGTAGGTGGTCCCCGAGAGGACGCCGGGGACCATGCTGGCGACGAGGGCGAACTTCGTCGCGGCGACGGTGAGGGTGACGCCCTCACGGACGTTCGGCCGCGATCGGAGCGAGAGGATGACGGGGATGGCCACGGCCGACACGAGCACGGCGAACAACGGTCGAAGGGAGGTGACGTCGGTCATTGGAGCATCAGCTCAAACACGGTCATGTCGATCAACTGGTCTATCACCGGGACGGCGGCCGCGAGTCCCACGGCGAGGACGGCGGCGACGACGACGGTCACGATCATGGCCGTCGAGACGCGCTCACCCCCGTCGGCGGCGACCGCCTCCGGCGCGATGGTTGCCTCGGCAAAGTAGAGTCGTTCGGCGAGCCGCGCGAAGTACGCCAGCGTCAGCAGCGTGCTCGCCAAGAGGACGGCGACCACCGGCCAGAACCCGGCGTTCACCGCGCCGAGGACGATGTACCACTTCCCCATGAACCCGACGGCCGGCGGAACGCCGACCATCGCGAGCGCCAGCAGCGTGAAGGCGCCGGTGGCGGCCGGCGCGCGACCGGCGATCCCGGCGTACCCGCCGACCGTCGTCGCGCCGGTCTTCCGCTCGATGATCCCGGTCGCGGCGAAGAGGCCGCCCTTCATCACCGCGTGCCCGACGAGGTGGACGGTCGCGCCGACGACCGCCAGCGGCGTCGCGATCGCGAATCCGGCGATCACGAGGCCGAACTGCGACACCGACGAGTACGCCAGCATGCGCTGAACGTCGGACTGCGCGACGGCGAGGGCGCTCCCGGCGACGATGCTGACGCAGGCGACGGCGACCAGCGCCTGGCGCGCGATCGGAACCGCCTCGAGGAAGTCGACCGTGAACACGGAGAACAACACGCGCGCCAGGGCGTACGCGGAGACCGTGGAGACGAGCGCCGAGATGAACGCGCTCACGCTGTCCGGCGAGTCCGCGTACGCGTCGGGTTGCCAGGTGTGGATCGGGAACAGCGCGACCTTCACTAAGAGTCCGGCGACGATCAGGCCGAACGCGGTTAAGACGAGCGTCGAGTCGTATCCCGCGGCGGCGAGTTTGTCGCTGAGGTCCGCCATGTTCAGCGTGCCAGTGGCGGCGAGCGCGTAGCCGACGCCGAGCAGGTACAGCGACGCGCCGATGGTTCCGATGATGAGGTATTTCAGGGCCGCGACGGCGGACCGGGCTCCGGGGCCGCTCGCGACCAGCCCGTACGCCGCGAGCCCGGTGATCTCAAGGAAGACGTACAGGTTGAACACGTCGCCGGTCACGGTCATCCCGGACAGGCCGGCGACGAGGAGCAGGAACTGCGAGTAGAACGAGTTCTCGTGGGGGCCCGCGTGACGTGCGTACGCGAGTACGCCGAGCGAGACCGCGCTGATGAGGGCGACGAGTAGGATCGTCAGTCCGTCGGCGACGAGTTCGATCCCGTAGGGGGCGACGAACCCGCCGACCGCGTACCGAACGACCCCGTCGGTCCAGACGGTCCACGCGAGCGCGCCGGCGAGCGCGGCGTGCCCGAGGGCCGTCGCCGTCGCGACCGCCCAGCCGACGCGGTCGTAGCGGAGACTGGCCAGCGGCGGGACCGCGGCGCCGAGGATCGGCAGGACGACCAACAGGACGATCAGGTGGTCAATCATGGTAGAGTTCCTCCAGGGTGTGCTCGTCGAGCGTGCCGTACTCGGAGTAGACGCGCACGACCAGTGCGAGCGCCACCGCGGTCAGGCTCACGCCGACGACGATGGCGGTCAGGATCAGCACGTGCGGCAGCGGGCTCACGTACGGGCCGGCGCCCTCGGTGACGACCGGGGGATTGCCGCCTGCGCGGTACGCGAGCGTGATGAAGAACAGGAAGATCCCGGTCTGGAACACGTTCATCCCGATCACCTTCTTCACGAGGTTCCTGGATTCGATCACGGTGTACAGCCCGATCCCGAGCAGCAGGACGACCGCGTAGTAGTTGTAGTGCGTCGTGAGTAAGTCGAGTGTCATGAGGAGTCCCCCTCGGCGACGCCGTCGAAGCCGGCCGCAAGCAGGAAGAATAGCCCGATCGCGACAGCGGCGACGATGGCGCCGATGCCGAGTTCGACGAGTTCGATTGCGTACTTGATCGCGTGGCCGAACAGCGCCTCGAACTCCGCGTACTGGAGGAACTGTCCGCCGAGCGCCATCGCGCCGAGACCGATCCCGACGAACGCGAACACGCCCCCGGAGGCCAGCGCGGAGACGACGCGGACGTCGAGCCACTGACGGGTCGAGTCGATGCCGTACGCGAAGGCGAGCATCATCACCACGGACCCGGCGATGACGCCGCCCTGGAACCCGCCGCCGGGCGAGTCGGCCCCGTGGAACATGATGAACAGCGCGAACGTGAGGATGAACGGGGCGACCAACCGGACGGTGGTCATGATGATCGTCGACTCGACGTACAGCCCGGGCCCCTCGTCGTCGCCCGCCGCCGGGTCCGCGTCGCCGGTGCTCATGCCACCACCTCGCGGCGCAGTACTGACAGCGTGACGACGACGGCGCTGAAGACGACCACGCCCTCGCCGAGCGTGTCGAAGCCGCGGTACGCGGCGAGGACGGCCGTCACGGCGTTTTTGACCTCGGTCTGGTCGTACGCGTTCTCGAGGTAGTACTGGGTCACCTCGCCGCCGACGACCGCCGAGTTCGGGTCGCCGATGGCCGGGAGCGCGGGGACCGTCGCGCCGACGAGCAGGACGAACCCGGCGACGAGCGCCGCCGTCTGCCACCCGATCGACTCGAACAGGCGGTCGACGTCCGGCGAGGCGGTGTTCGACAGCGCCAGCAGGAACAGCACGGTCATGATGCCGGCGCCGACGGCCGCCTCCGTGAGCCCGACGTCGGGCGCCTGAAGCACGAGCCAGAGCACCGAGACGCCGAGACTGTACGCCGCGAACGCCATCACCGCCGCCAGCGTGTCCTTCAGCAGGGCCGCGCCGACTGCGCAGCCGAGGACGAACACCAGCAGCACGGCTTCGATCAGCGAGGGCGTCATGGCTCGTCACCCTCCTCGGCGGTCCACGGTTCGATTCCCTGGTCCTGCGCCGCGCGGGCGACGGCGTGTGCTGCCGTCGGGTTCGTGATGAACATGAACAACAGGAGGAAGACGGACTTCGCCGTCGAGAGCCCCGACTGGAGCGCGAGCGCGGCGGCGGCGATCGCGAGGATCGCCCCCAACGTGTCGCTCTTCGAGGCGGCATGCGAACGGGTGTAGACGTCCGGCAGTCGGACGAGGCCGACCGCGGCGACGCCGCCGAAGAAGGCCCCGGCGAGCGCGAGGGCGACGATGCCCCACTCGGTCGGCGTCACAGCACACCCCCGCGCTCGACGTTGAACTTCGAGAACGCTATCGACAGCAGGAAGTTCAGCAGAGCGTACACGAGCGCCACGTCGAGGAACGTCGACTGCTGGAACGCCGCGGCCACGAGCGTGATGGCGATGACGGTGTTCGTCCCGGCGACGTTCACCGCGATGACGCGGTCGTGGGTCGTCGGCCCGTCGTACACCCGGTACAGCGCGACGACGGCGAAGAGGACGAAGGCCGCCGCGATGGCCAGCAGCGCGGTCTCGAACTCAACCATCTCGTCCCTCCCCGGCGTCGCCGCGTTCGCGCGGCGTCGGGATCCGGGCCGCCGCGCGGCCGTAGAAGACGAACCGAACCGCGCGCTCTAACCCGCCGTCGAAGAGGTCCGCGCGCGAGTCGGCGGTCAGCGAGTGGATGTCGAACGAGCGCTCGGAGACGTTGACGGTCAAGGTTCCGGGCGTGAGGGTGATGCTGTTCGCGAGCGTCGTCACCGCGCCGTCGCCCCAGACCGCGGCGCGGAGCTGAACGACCTCCGGGTCGATCGGCATGTCGGGGTGGAGGACGACGTACGCGACCTGGAGGTTCGCGACCGCGATCTCCTTGACCAGATACGGGGCGTACACCAGCAGTCGAGCCAGCCGGCGGAGCGTCACCCCGAGCGGCGCGGAGCGGTTCGCCACGACCGGCGCGAGGACGAGGGAGACGATCGACGCCGTCACGAAGCCGGTGAAGAAGTCGAGCGGCTTCCAGGCGCTCAGCGACATGTAAAACAGGTACGAGACGACGAAGACGGAGAGGTACTTCGACAGCGACGCCGCGCGGGCGAGCACCGCCCCCTCGGTCGGTCGGTCGACCGGCGCCGTCTCGACCGGCACGTCGCCGCGGGCCAGCTCCACCGACATCGGCTGGAGCATCGACGCGGTGCCGCCGGGCTTGTACTCCGGGTCGACGACGATCCGGTCGATACCCGCCGCGGCCGCGTACTCGAGGAGCGCGTCGGCGTAGTCGCCCGGGCTGAACAGGTACCGGTCGGTTCCGACGGTGTCGGTGACGACGGTGAGCCACCCGGGGGCATCGGCCGCATCGGCGGGCGCTTCGCCGTCGGCGTCCGCCTCGGACTCGCCCGCCGCGTCCGCCTCTCGGTCCTCCCGAGCGACGACCGTCCCCTCGGCCGTCTCCTCCTCGACCCAGAGGGCGACGCGTTCCAACTGTTCGCGGGCTGTGCCGAGCTCCGTCGGGGCGTCGGGGCTGACGGCCTGCGTCCGAGCCGCGAGGACCAAGTGAATCTCGACCGGCGCCGGGGCCGTCTCGGTCGCCAAGTCGACGACGTACGAGACAGTGTCTCGGAGGCTGTCCGAGTCGCCGACGGGAACGAGTATTCGGCGGGCGTCTGTGTCTGACATGTGTGAACTGTCTCTCACGTCTTCGTGCGAAAAACGCGAGACTATCCAGTGTGGCAAAACAATGGCAAAGTCAAAACTATTTCGTTATCCCACGGTTTCGCTCTCGGATCGCCCGAGGACGCCGGCGAGTTCGTCGGCGACGCGGGCGCCGAGCCCGTCCTTATCACCGACGAACTCGCGGGTGTCCCCTCGGCCGACGAGCAGCGCCCGCGTCGCCTCCTCGCCCATCACGCTCGCGTCGTTGGCGACCACGAACGAGAGCCCCACGCGGTCGCGGATGCGCTCCGCTTCCGCCACCATCGCCGCGTCGTCGCCCGACGTCTCGGCCTTGAAGCCGACGATCGGGAGGTCGGGATACGCCTCGCGCACCGAGTCGATGAGCTTCGGCGTCGGCCTGAGATCGACCGACAGCGGCGATCCGGACCGGATCTTCTCGTCGACGGCGTCGGCGGTGAAATCCGAGATGGCGGCCGCGGACACCAGCGCGTCCGCGGTCGCGGCGGTCCGCCGACAGGCGTCCATCATCTCGTCGGCGGTCTCGACGGCGACCACGTCGGCGTAGGGGACCTCAGGGCCGTCCTGAACGAGCGTCACGCGCGCACCGCGGACGTAGCACGCCCGCGCCAGGGCGCGGCCCGTCTTCCCCGACGCGCGGTTCGTCAGGATGCGGATCGGGTCGATCCGCTCCTTCGTCGCGCCCGCGGTGACGACGATATGCGCGTCCGAGAGGGTCTGGGGCGTCGTCGCGCGGGCGACCTCCGTGACGATGTCTTCCTCGGCGGCGATCTTCGCTTTCCCCTCCTCGATACGCGGGTCCGCGAAGCGGATCCCCCACGACTCCAAGCGGTCGAGGGCGTCGAGGACGCCCGGGTGGTCGTACATCGGCTCGTGCATCGCCGGGGCCATCACGACCGGTACGTCCGCGCCGAGCGCGGTCGTCGCACAGGTCGTCACGGGCGTGTCGTCGACGGCCGCGGCGATCTTCCCCGCGGTGTTGGCGGTCGCGGGCGCGAGCAGGAGCACGTCGGCCCACCCCTCCCGGCCGCATAACTCGACGTGTTCGACGCTGCCGGTGATCTCCGTGACGACCGGCTCGTCGGTCGCGAAGTCGACCGCCCACGGGTGGACGATGTTCGTCGCCGCCGGGGACATGACGGCGCGGACGCTCGCGCCGTGGCGGCGCAGTTCGTGCGCGAGTTCGACGACCTTCACCGCCGCGATGCTCCCCGAGACGCCGAGCGCGACGTTGACCCCGTCCAGCATTACCGAGACCGTTCCCCCCGCGACGGCTTATAAGATGCCGTTGCGGAGCGACCCGAGTGACCGATCGCGACGTGGTGTCCCGAGATTCATTCATAAACATGCGGTGCGGTGGCGCGTGCCTGCGAGCGGCCGCCCCCGGCGGCCGCGAGACAGGACGCGCGAGGGAGTCCGTGGTCCGGAGCGAAGCGGAGGACCACCGACAGGGCGAGAGCCCCGCTCTCGCTTACAACCGGACGTCGTCCGGTGACGAGGCTGGGGAGGCGTGAGGCGCGGTTGCTGTGCGGGCGGGGCTTTGGAGGAGTCCGCCACTGATCCGCGGTTAGCCATCTATAAATGAGCGAGTGAGCCTTCGGGAACGATCGCCTCGTGAGTGGACCCGAATTACTCTACATCGGTGTTGTAATACCCGAACAGGAAAACGACAAACCCGAATATCAGCCAGAATAGCAGGCTCGGATTCAAGAAAACGTCCGGTGAAAATTCCTCGGAGGATATAATCGTATACCAAATGGGGACGCTAATAATCAGACCGAGACTTCCGAGAAGCATAATTCTGACGTGCCCGTTCATTGTGTCAAATTCGGTTTCCGACTGCCAGTAATCCGATCTCGGGATAAACGAGCGGATCTGCGAGCGTCCTGAACTACGGGGATTAACCGCCCGCCATTTAAACCCCGAACGTCGCGCGCAGCATGTCCCGCGTCCCGGGGCCCAGTCCGACGGCCAGCACGGTAATCAACAACAGCAGCGTGTAGCGCGGCGACTCCGCCTTCATCTCGCCGTTGAATACCCAGACGACGAACGTCGCGGCCGCCAGCTTCACGAGGAGGAACGGCCACGCGTCGCCGGTGACGGCGAGGATCGAGTCGGGGAGCAGCCGCCCGGTCCAGTCGACGATGAGCGCGTTGACGACGTGTTTCGGGACGAGGTTCGCGGTGCCGGTCAGTGCGGGCATCCAGTTGAGCCCGATTACGTTCGCGACGCCGTCGACCGCGTGCCCCCAGATGATCACGACCCCCGCCGCGCCCGTCCCCTGTCGGATCGTCGGAATCCGGCGCGTCGCGAGCGCCCACGTGCCCGCGGTCGCGGCGGTCGCGACGGCGAGCGTCGGGACGAGCACCTGCGGGTAGAACGTGACGTAGCCGGTCGTGGCCGCGAGGTACGCGAGGTAGCCGACCGCGAGCGCGAGCCCCGCGGCGCCCGACCCGAACAGCGGGCGCGCGTAGTCGTCGACGGCGCCGCGCCGTTCGAGCCCGTACGCCGCGAGGACGCACGCCAGCGTGAACAGGAACACGGTGAAGTAGATGAACGGGCTGATCAACACCGCGCTCGCCGGGAACGGGATCAGCGGCTCGGCGCCGGCGGCGGTCGCCGCGACCCCCGCGTCCTCGACCGTCCGCATCGCCCCGCCGAACAGCATGAACGGGAACAGCGCGTAGAAGAACCGGAGCTCCGTCGCGATGTCGAGCCGGCGGAGGAGGAAGACGACGCCGACCAGCATCGCCAACAGGATCACGACGTAGCTCACCGTCGAGAGGGTGGTGTACCCCGGAGCGGCGACGACCTCGCCGGCACTCCGCGCCGACTGGCACGCCGCGCTGCTGCCGAGCAGCTCCGTGGTGCCGCCCGCCTCGCGGACGGCGCACTGCGCGCCCTCGCCGTCCGCGACCACCGGTCCCCAGAAGTAGCGCCAGAGGAACCGGTCGTAGACGACGCGCGGGAAGACGACCGACCCGATCGCCAAAAGCGCCGTGACCCCCCCGACGACTGCCGCCCACGCGCGCTCCGGGGACAGGTCGAGCCCGTCCGCGACAGCTGTGCTCATGGTCACCGTTCGGAGAGGTCCCGAGTTGAGCGTTCCGGTCCCGGACGGCCGGAGGCCGGCGCGAACGGGCGACCGGAGGCCGACACGACCGAGCGGTCCCGACGACTGTCCCCGCCCCGGGTCGAGTTATAACGGCGGTCCGGGCTGCTCGTAGTCGGTGCCGAGGATCACCATCGTCTGCGAGCGCGAGAATCCCTCGGTCTCCGCGATCCGCTCGAACATCAGCTCCCGGAGCCGGTCGGTGTCGGCCGCGACGACGCGGAGGATGACGTCCCACTCGCCGGTGGTGAGGTGTATCTCGCGCACGCCGTCGATTCCCCGGAGCCGTTCGAGCGCGTCCTCCTCGCGGCCCTGTTCGACTCGCAGGCCGACGAAGGCGCCGACGCCGTGACCGACCGCCTTCGGATCGATGTCGGCGTGATACCCGCGGATGACGCCCGCCTCTTCGAGGCGGCTGACCCGGTCGTGGACGGTGGCGCTAGACATGTCGATCCGGCGTGCGACCTCCGAGAACGGGGTCCGCGCGTCCTCCTGGAGGATCCGCAGGATCGCCCGGTCCGTCTCGTCGAGTTCCATACTCCCGCTAGGAGCGGCGGAGGCTTTTGCCTTCCGGCGAGGGTTGTGCCCGGACTACGCCCCGTCCCCGTCGGCGAACGACCCCTCGCGGATCGCCGCCTCGGCGGCGTCGAGGGCCGCGTCCGCGTCGAACTCGTCGGCGATCCGCTCCAGTTCGGCTGGCGTCGCGTCCGCGAGGTCGCGCGCGTGAGCGGCGACGTTCGGCACCGCGCGCAGCAGGTTGTCGATTATCGGCACGTCGGCGGTCTGCGGCGAGCGGCTTCCCGGATTGAGATCGATCACGATCTCCGTCTTTCCCATCGCGTCGAGCGCGGCGGCGCGGTCGCCGTCCTCCAGCGGGACCACGACGGCGTCGGCCGACTCGATCCCGTCGGCGTCGACGACGCCGCGGGCGTGGTCGAGCCCGGGGATCTCGCCGTCGCCGGCGAGCCCCTTCACCTCGTCGGCGCCGTGCTCCCGGAGGTGGTCAGCGATCCGCCGGACGCGCTCGTCGGTGTGGTTGAACAGGTTCACCTCCAAGTCCGCGTCGACCGCCTCCGCGAGGTCGACCGTCTCCGCCGGCGCGAGCGCCGCGACGTTCCCGTTCACCGAGATGACGGGCCGCTCCGCGAGCAGGAGCGTCGCGGCAGCGGCGCGCGCGGCCGCGTCGGCGCTCGGGAGCGTGCGCTCGCCGAGGAGGTAGTCGAACGCCTCGCCGCGCCCCTGCGCGATCAGCCCCTGCTTCGAGGTGATCCCTTGCTCGACGCCCGCCTCGATCCGGTGGCGCGTCACGAGCGACGCGTACCGCGGGTGGTCCTCGGGGATCTCCGTCTCCGTCATACGCGAGCGAGGCGACGCGCCGATTAAAGTGGACCGTTCGCGGCCGTCGCGTGCGGTCGGCGCGTCCACACGCACAACTGTTAACATAAACCACGGCGTAGCTCGGGACGGGATGGACCGCACTGGCAAGTACACTGTCGTCGACGCGTGCAACGACCACGGAGCGATCACGCTCCGCGAGTACCCGCGCAACGGGACGCTGTACGTCGTCGAGTACGACGACCCCGACGTGGAGGCCGAGCTGTCCGCGCTCGACGCCGGCTCGGTCGTCGAACTCGACCTCAGGCGGGCGGGCCGCCGGGGCAACGCGTGGTGCGCGGAGTCCGCGCGACCGGTCGAGACGGCGTAGCGAGCGACCGGTCGGGACGGCGCAGCGCAGTCGGTCCGACTCCCTCGGTTTTTCGCGTCAGGCGACGCCGATCCGCTCGCGGTACGTGCCGTGTTCCTCCTCGAACACCGCCATGATCTCGCCCATCGTCGCGTACGCCTTCACCGCCGCGACGATCTCGGGCATGGCGTTCTCCCCGGCCTCGACGGCGTCGCGGAGGTCGTCGAGCGCGCTCTCGACCGCGTCGTCGTCGCGTTCGGCCTTCACCGATTCGAGCCGATCGAGCTGTCGCTCGCGGGTGGTCTCGTCGACCTTCAGCAGGTCCGGCCGCGTGTCCTCGTCGATCTCGTAGGCGTTGACGCCGACGACCGTCTCGTCACCCTCGTCGACGCGCTCCTGGTACTCGTAGGCCGACTCCTGGATCTCGCGGTGGAAGTACCCCTGCTCGATCCCCCGGAGGACGCCGTCGCGTACGGAGCCGTCGCCCATCTCTTTGATCTCCTCGATGTACTCCATCGCTGCCGCCTCCGTCTCGTCGGTGAGCGACTCGACCGCGAACGAGCCCCCGAGCGGGTCGACGATGTCGGCCGCGCCGGACTCCTCGGCGATGATCTGCTGGGTCCGGAGCGCGACGCGGACCGCCTGCTCGGAGGGGAGCGCGAGCGCCTCGTCGAAGGAGTTGGTGTGGAGGCTCTGCGTGCCGCCCAGCACGCCCGCGAGCGCCTGGATCGTGACGCGCGCGACGTTGTTGAGCGGCTGTTGGGCCGTCAGCGACTGCCCGGCGGTCTGGGTGTGGAACTTCAGCTGTTTCGACGCCTCGGCCTCGGCGCCGTACCACTCATCCATCACCGTCGCGTAGATCCGGCGCGCCGCGCGGAACTTCGCGACCTCCTCGAAGAGGGAGTTGTGCGAGTTGAAAAAGAAGGAGAGCTGAGGGGCGAACTCGTCGACGTCGAGCCCGCGGTCGAGGCACGCCTCGACGTAGGCGAAGCCGTCGGCGAGGGTGAAGGCGAGCTCCTGGACCGCGGTCGACCCCGCCTCGCGGATGTGGTACCCCGACACCGAGATGGGTTTGAACTTCGGCGTCTCCGCGACGGCGAACTCGATCGTGTCCGTCACCAGCTCGAGCGACGGCGCCGGCGGGACCACCCACTCCTTCTGCGCGATGAACTCCTTGAGCATGTCGTTCTGGAGGGTCCCCCGGAGCTTCTCGCGCGGGACTCCGCGCTGGTCGGCGAGCGCGACGTACATCGCGTAGATTACCGGGGCGCTCGGGTTGATAGTAAACGAGGTGGACACCTCCGCGAGGTCGATGCCGTCGAACAGCACCTCCATGTCGCGGAGCGTGTCGACCGCGACGCCCTCCTTGCCCACCTCGCCGAGCGACATCTTGTCGTCGGAGTCGATCCCCATCAGCGAGGGCATGTCGAACGCGGTCGAGAGCCCGGTCTGCCCCTCGTCTATCAGGTAGTGGAACCGCTCGTTCGTCTCCTCCGCGGTGCCGAACCCCGCGAACTGCCGCATCGTCCACGTGCGCCCGCGGTACATCGTCGGGTAGACCCCGCGGGTGTACGGCGGCTCGCCCGGGAAGCCGAGGTCCTCCTCGTAGTCGAGGTCGGCGACGTCGTCGGGCGTGTAGATGCGGTCGACCTCGCGGTTCGACACGGTCGCGAACCGCTCGCTCCGCTCCCCGTGGCGGTCGAGCGTCGGGTCGAGCGTTTCCGCCTCCCACGACGCCTTCGCCTCGCGGATCTGGGAGAGCTCCTCGTCGTCGTACATACCGCCCGTTACCCGCCGGTCGCGTATAAATATTCATTATATTTTGGAAAGCGGCGGCGGTCCGAAGCGGGGGCGCCTCAGCGCCCGCCGATCAGCCGCTCCTGAAGCGAGCGCGAGGAGGGGCGTTCGGCGAGCAGCACCGACGTGTCGAGCCGCTGAATCGCCGCGGACGCGAGCGACCCGCGGACGACGCGCGAGAGGAGCCCACGCTCCGTGGCGCCGACGACCACGAGGTCGTACCCCTCGCCGATCCGCTCGATCGTCGCCCCGATGTCGGCCGTCTCGACCCGCAGGTCGACGTCCCCGAGTCCGTGGCCGTCAGCCCAGTCGGTGAGGAACTCGCGGCCCGACGCCGCCTCGCCCTCGTCGACGACGTGGAGCAGCGACACCTCCGCGCCGCTGACGTCCCGGAGCGCCAGCGCGACCTCGGCGGAGAGGTCCGAGGACGGACCCCCCGCGGTCGACACGAGGACCTCCCCGGCGTCGAGCCGCTGCCCGTCCAAGACGAGGAAGTCACAGGGGAGGTCGCGGGCAAGCTCGTCCAGGGACCCCTCGGCGCGCCCGCCGGCGAACCGCGCCCCGCCGTAGCCCATCACGACGGCGTCCGCGTCGTTCGTCCGCGCGGCGTCGAACACCTCCTCTATCCCGCGGTGCGAGAGGACCGTCTTCGTCTCGACCGGCGCGTCGAACGCCGCGGCGTCGTCGACGGCCGCGGCGAGCAGGTCCGCGGAGGACCGGTCGAGCCGCTCCCGGTTCGCGGCGGCCGTCTCCAGCGACGTCTGGTCCGGGACGGTGACGACGTGGACCGCGAGCAGGCGGCCGCCCCTATGCTCGGCCAGGGCGCCGGCGAGCGCGACGAGCGCGCCCTCCGTCCGCGGGTTCGAGAGCGCGACCATGACCGCCGGGCCGTCGTCGCTCGGCGTCATCGATCGGATCCCTCTCACCGCTCGGGCCGCCCGAGAGCACGCGGGCGACGACGACTCATTCGTCCGCCTCGGCGCGGGGGAGCGCGACCACCGGGACCGGTGCGTCGGTCACGAGTTCGGTCGATATGTCGCCCGAGAGGAGCTGTACGATCCGGTTCCCGCCGCGCGACCGGTAGGCGATCGCGCTCGCGTCCGTCTCGACGGCGGCGTCGAAGATCGCTTCGGCCACGTCCCGAGCGTACGCGGTGTGTTCGTCGGCGTCGGGGAACACCGTTCGGACCGCGGCGTACGACTCGGCCGCGAGCGCCTCCGACTGCTCGACGGGCGTCTTGTCCGGGACTCCTCCCCCTTTTTCGACGACGTGGAGCGCGGTCACGCGCCCGGTCTCGTACGGTTCGAGCGCCCGCGCCGTCGCCAGCGCGTCGTCCTCGTTCGCGACGGGGAGGAGCACGTGAGCGAGCAGGTCTTGGCCACCGGCGTCGTCGGGACTCGTCATACGAACACCACTCTCCCCGTCGGTTATGAAGATACGCTCTCGCCACCGGGTCGAGAGGGCGCCCTACCGTCCGTCGACCCCGGAGATGAACACCGCGAGCACCGGGACGATCTCCAGCCGGCCGATCCACATCAGGAACACCATCAGCAGCTTCGACGTGTCCGGGAAAAAGAGGTAGCTCCCGAACGGCCCGAGCCGGCCGAACCCCGGGCCGATGTTCCCGATCGTGGCGAGCGAGGCGCTGAACGACTCCAGCGCGGTGAGCTGCGTGCCGACTCGCGCGGCGTCCAGCGCGATAAACACCGCCGAGACGGCGAGCAACACCAAATAAAGGAGCGTGAACGCCATGATGCCACGGATCGCGTCCTCGTCGACGACGCTCCCGCTGAGCCGGACGGGCTGGACGACGTCTGGGTGTGCCGACGTGAACAGCTCGCGGCGGATCGCCTTCGCGACGATCAGCCACCGGACGATCTTGATCCCGCCGCCCGTCGAGCCGGCAGAGCCGCCGATGAACATCGTGAACAGCAGCAACACCTGCGCGTGCGTGTCCCACTGCGCGAAGTCCGAGGTGGCGAACCCGGTGGAGTTCAGCAGCGAGCCGATCTGGAACGCCGCCTGCCGGAGGGCGTTCTCCGTGACGCTCTCCGTGGCGCCCCCGATTTCCAAGACCGGCGCGGCGCCGCGGAACAGGAGGACGGCGAGCAGGGCGGTGACAACGGCGAGCGCACCGGCGTACGTCCGGAACTCCGCGTTCTCCAGCAGCGTGTCGACCTCGCCGCGAAGCACATGCCAGAACAGCGCGAAATTGACCCCGGCGACGACCATGAACGGGATCACGACCCACTGGACGGCCGCCGAGAAGTAGCCGATGCTCTCGGCCTGCGGCGAGAACCCCCCGGTCGGGAGGGTGGAGAACCCGTGCGCGACGGCGTTGTAGAGGTTCATGTTCGGCGCCATCCCGACGAGATGGAGCACGTACAGGAGGGCCGCGAGCAACACCGTGAAGCCGAAGTAGATCAGCCAGAGCGCGCGCGCCGTCTCCGCGATCTTCGGGGTGAGCTTCTGGAGTTCAGGGCCGGGCGCCTCCGAGTCCATCAGCTGTGCGCCGTTGACCGCGACCTCCGGGAGGATGGCGATCATCAGGACGATGATCCCCATCCCGCCCAGCCACTGCGTGAGCTGCCGCCACATGAGGAGCGCGTGGGAGTGCTGGTCGGTACTGATCTCGCCGAGGACGGTCGCGCCCGTGGTGGTGAACCCGCTCATCGATTCGAACAGGGCGTTGACGACCGACCCCGTTAGCGCGCCGACCGAGCCGGTCTGGAGCCCGACGGTCGACGCGGTGCCGTAGCCGGCGAGGAGGTACGGAACCGTACCGATAACCGCCGCCGCGAGCCACGCGAGCGAGACGAAAAGCAGCGCCTCGCGAGGGCCGAGATCCGGGTCGGGGTCGACCCGCTCGACCGCGAACCCGACGCCCGCGACGAGCGCCATGGAGACCAGAAATACCCAGATGTCTTCGCCGTACGCGAGCGCCACCACCAGAGGAACAAGCAGCGTGACGGCGAGGTACTTGATGCCGACGCCGAGAAGCCCGACACTCGCCTTCCAGTTGACGCCCCAAGACATGATACTCGAACGGTATGGCGGTCGCCCGTTCGCTGTATTAAACTGTCGAAGGGGGGACGACGGGAGAGCCGCCTTGACTCAGGAGGTCCAGAACGCCTTCGTGAACAACACGAGGACCGGGATGATCTCGATCCGGCCGATCCACATCAGGACGATCATCACGGCCCGCGTACTCAGCGGGAACGTCGCGAACGTCCCGTACGGGCCCGCGTCGCCGAACGCCGGGCCGATATTGAGGAACGTGGTCGCCGCGGCCCCGAGCGCCTCGAACTCGGTCACGCGCAGGTTCGCCCGCTCGGCGTCGACGACGATGACCACGGCGAGCAGGAAGAAGATCACGATGCTCAAGAGGAGGTACGCGTAGATGTCGCGGATCGCGCCCTCGTCGACCGGCTCCCCCGATATCCGGACCGGGCGAACGGACTCCGGGTGGATCGCGGTGAAGAGGTCCCGGCGGAACGACTTCAGCGCGACCAGCCACCGCAGCGACTTGATCGAGCAGGTGGTCGACCCGACCATCCCGCCGACGAACATCCCCATGAACAGCATGTGCTTCGCAGCGGGCGCCCACAGCACGTAGTCGGTGCTGGCGTACCCGGTCGTCGTCACGATGGACGCGACGTTGAACACTGCGTGGCGGATCGTCGCCTCGGCGCCGAAGGTGACGCTCGGATCGAGGAACAGCGCGCCCCCGACGATCGACGCGAACGTCGCCATCGCGCCGAGGTAGAAGTGAAACTCCTCGTTTCGCAGCAGGCGCATCGGCTCGCCGTTGATGGCGAAGTAGATGAGGACGAAACTGGTCGAGCCGATCACCATGAACGGGACGACCGCCCACTGGATCAGCGGGTGGAACGCGCCGACCGAGAGCGGCTCCGGCGAGAAGCCGGCGGTCGCGACGGACGTGAACGCGTGCGCGACCGCGTTGTACAGGTCCATCCGCGGGTCGACGGCGAGCCCGAGCAGGAAGTACACCGCGATCGCGAGGCCGGTGAGCCCGAAGTAGATCCCCCAGATGAGCTGTGCGGTCCGCGATATCTTCGGCGTGAGCTTGTTGACGTCTTGCGTCTGTGACTCCGACTCCATCAGCTGTGCCCCGCCGACGCCGATCTCGGAGAGCACCGCGGTCGCCAGGATCAGGATTCCGAGGCCGCCGAGCCATTGGATCACCTGCCGCCACATCATGACGGACCGCGAGTGGAGCGAGAAGTCGCGCAGCACCGTCGCGCCCGTCGTGGTGAGTCCGCTCATCGACTCGAACAGCGCGTTCACCGGGTGCGCGACCGTGCCGACGCCCGCGACGACGAAGGGGATCGCGCCGACGGCGGCGACGAGGAACCAGATCAGCGCCACCGCGAGGAACGCCTCCCGCGGGCCGAGGTCTCCCTCGGGGTCCCGTACCGACCGGAACGCCGCACCGATCGCGAGCGAGACGGCGATCGCCGCGAGGAACGGCACGGGCGACTCGCCGTAGTAGAGGGCTATCAGCAGCGGAAACGCGAGCGGAACCGGGAGGGCGGCGAGGACGTCGCCGGTGAGTCCCACGCTCGCCCGCCAGCCGACGCGGATCGTGGTACTCACGTGGAGGCGGTCACGCCATCGAGGCGATCTGTCCGACCGAGTCGGACTCCACGAGGAGTATCACGTGGTCACCGGCCTGAAGTACGGTGTCCCCGCGCGGGGTGACCAGCTGGTGGTTGCGCGTGATCGCGCCGATAACGAACCGCGCGTCGCTCTCCGCGACGATGTCCGATATCGGTCGTCCCGTGAGCCCGCACCCCTCGGTGAGTTCGAGTTCGAGGACCTCCGCCTGGTCGTTTTCCAACACCGCGATGTTCTCCGCGACGCTCTCGTAGGTGAACCGGGTGATCTCCTCGGCGGTGACCGTCCGGGGATTGATCGCGATGTCGATGCCGATCTCCTCGAAGACGGTGACGTAGTCGGGGCTGTCGACGACGGCGATCACGCGGTCGACGCCGAGGCGCTTGGCGAGCACGGAGATGAGCAGGTTCTTCTCGTCGGAGCCGAGCGCCGTGACGACGATATCGGCCTCGTCGACGTGTTCGCGGGAGAGGAACTCGGTGTCGGTGGGGTCGTGTTCCATCACGACGGTGTCCGGGAGGTTCTCGGCGAGCCACCGCGCGCGGTCGGCGTCGCGCTCGATCAGCCGCGGCGTGAAGTCCCGCTCCTCCAGCAGCCGGGCGGTCTGATACCCGATCTCGCTGCCGCCGACGACGACGATCTCGTCGGCGTCGTCCGGCGTCGCCTCGGGCGCGATGTCGGTCGCGAACGACTGAACGCTCTCGGGGCTTCCGACCACCACCGCGCGGTCGCCGACGACGATGTCCGTGTCGCCGCGGGGGATCGTCATCTCGCCGTCGCGGAACAGCCCGACGAAGGTGAGCGACTCGAACCGGTCGGCCTCCGAGACGGTCTGTCCAGCGACGGGGCTCCCCTCGCCGATCTCGAACTCCGCCATCTGGACGAGCCCGCCGGCGAACGGGTCGACGTCGATCGCCGCCGGGAGCCCGATGACGCGGACGATGTTCTCCGCGGTCAACAGGTCCGTACACACCATGAAGTCGACGCCGAACGCGCCCTCGCTGCCCTGCCAGGTGCGGAGGAACTCGGTGCTTTTCACGCGGGCGATGGTGAACCCGTCGCCGAACGTCTTCGCGGCCCCGCACGCGACGAGGTTCGTCTGGTCGTCGTCGGTACACGCGATGACCATGTCCGCGCGGTCGACGTCGGCGGCCGACTGGATCTCAGAGGACGTCCCGTCCCCGGCGATGGTGAGCACGTCAAGCTCGTACTTGAGCTGTTCCGCCCGGTCCGGATCGACGTCGACGACGACGACCTCGTGGTCCGACGCGAGACTCGCGGCGATGCTCGTCCCGACCTCGCCGGCCCCGATGACGACCACGTACATGGACCAACCCAGAGACCCGACCTTGAAGTTCGTTACTATCGGTGCTCGGGCGTACTCAGCGCGCCAGCGACGGGGAAGACGCCGCCAGACGGTTCGAGGCGCCGCCCTGCCGGGTGACGCCGCTCCACCGAGCGGGAGTTCTCCGCCGCGGCCGCCGCTTCAATCGTCTCCGCCGAACGACGAGGGATCCGTCCACTCGTTGCGTCCCGAGACGGTGCGCTGGGGGAACGGGATCGAGATGCCCGCCTCGTCGAAGCGCGCCTTGACGGCCTTCACGTAGTCGGCGCGCGCCTTCACGAAGTCCGCCCGCGAGGGGTCGTCGATCCAGATCCGCGACTGGAGGCCGACGTACGAGTCGGCCAGTTCGGTCAGCCGGACCGACGGCGCGGGGTCTTCGAGGATCGCGTCGCTCCTCTCGGCCTCCTCGACGATGATGTCCGTCGCCTTCTCCACGTCGTCCTCGTAGTCGATCCCGAAGACGAACTTCAGCCGCAGTGTCTTCTTCGCGACCGGGTTCTTCACCACGTCGCTCGTCAGCGCGTGGTTCGGCACCGTAAGCAGTTCGTTGTCGAAGGTGCGCACGCGGGTGACCCGGAAAGAGATGTCCTCGACGACCCCCGAGTTGCCGTTCCACTCGATCCAGTCGCCGATGCGGAACGGCTTGTCCGTGTAGATGAACACGCCCGCGACGAAGTTCTTGATCACGTCCTGGAGCGCGAAGCCGATCGCGAGCGTCGCCGCCGCCGCGATCGTCGCGAGCGAGCGCAGGAACCCTTGGTAGCCCGCCGCGCCGAACGCGACCGTGACGCCGGCGAACAGGACGAGGAACGCCACGATCTTCTGGAGCGGGCGCCGGGCGTGCTCGTCGAGCCCCTGTCGGTCGAACACCCGGCGGACGAGCGGCTTGACGGCCGCCTTGTACAGGACGTACGTCGCGGTGACGACGGCGAGGAAGATCGCGGCGTCGACGACAATGTCGGCCAGCGGACCGAGGTACGGCTCCAGCGTCCCCGCGACCGCGACGACTCCGGACGCGCCCGCGGGGGCGCCCATCAGTGGAGCACCGCCGTGTTGCCGCGCGTCTCGATCAGGTCGGCGCCGACCGCCTCGGCGAGCTCGTCGGCGAGTTCGTCGGTCGACGTGCCGCCGCGGGCCGCCCGAAGGAACTTCACCTTCACCAGCTTCCGGTCGTCGAGCTGGTCGGCAAGCTCGTCGACGACCGCGTCGACGCCGCTCTTCCCGACCCAGACGGTCACGTCGAGGTCGTGCGCCTCCTTCCGCAGTTCGTGGTCGCTCATACGCGGTCGAGTCGGCCGCGCGCATTGAAGCTTGAGGTTCGGTCGCGCCGGTCGCGTCGGAGCGGCGCGGCGCCCCGCGTCACCGTTCCCGCTCGGCTTCGCGTTCCGGAGCCGCGGCGCGGTTCCGCTCCGCCCACTCGGCGGCGTCCTCCGGCGTCTCGGTCTCCAGTAGGCGATCGAGCTTCCGCTCGAACTGCTCGTCGGTGAGGTCACCGTTCGCGTACCGGGTCCGCAGGCGTTCGAGAGCGTCCGTGGTGTCGCCGGCCGCCTCGCCGCGCTCCGCCGTCTCTCCGCGTTCGACGGGGGCCGACTCGGCCTCGGGCTCGACAGCGAGCGAGTCCTCCGCTTCCTCGTCGAACAACATCGAGACGACCGGAATGATCACGATGTACCCGAACAGCATGAACCCGAGCCACCAGTCGAACCCGGCTAGGAGGGCGCCGAGCCACGTGCCGGTGACCACCGTCGCGGCGATGCTGCTCGCGTTGCGGCGAAACCGCTCGCGGGGAGTGGCGGCGTCGCTCATTGGGAGGACGGTTTCCGTGCCGGTACAAAATCGTATCGGCACTCGGTCGGCCGACGGGCGCCTACTCCTCGACCTCGACCGTGATCTCGTCGCGCGCGACCGCCAGCCGGAACGTCGGCACGGTGCGGTAAACCACCTCGACGACGTTCTTGCGCTCCAGACTGCGGAGCGCCCGCCGCACCGCGTCCACCTCGGGATCGGCGTCGAACGCCTCGCGGAGCGCGTTGAGCACGCTCACGACGGACTGCGAGCGCTCGTCCGGTCCGGCGAGCACCTCGGTGACCTGCGACTCCAGCTCGGAGACGCGGATCGTCTCCGGGACCGCGCCGCGCGCGACCGCGTCGGGCTCGACCCCGGGCTCGACGTCGACGAGGTCGTTCGCCTCCGCCGTCGCGCGGATCAGGCTGTCGTCGTCGCGGTAGTAGTACTCCTTCAGGTGGTTCTCGAGGTAGCCGTGGACCTCGCTGCCGCTCTCCATCTCCCAGGCGTCCTGGAGCTCGCCGTTCTTCGTCGGCTGGAGGCGGACCACGTCCGCCAGTCGGTCCCGCTCCTCGTCCGTGAGGCTCATCTGTCTTCGACCGCGCTCGCGGCGCGGACGATGGTCTCCTCGCCGAACTTCGGCCCGACGAGCTGGAGCCCGACCGGGAGCCCGTCGGCCTCGCCGGCGGGGACCGAGATCGCTGGGAGGTTCGCGAGGTTGGCCGGCGTCGTGTTCGCGTCGGCGAGGTACATCCGCAGCGGGTCGTCGAGGCTCTCGCCTAGTTCGAAGGGGAGGACCGGCATGGTCGGCGAGGCGATGACATCTACCTCGTCGAACGCCGCCTCGAAGTCCTGCCGGACCCACGCGCGGGCGTCCTGCGCCTTCTCGTAGTACTTGTCGTGATACCCGGCCGAGAGCGCGTACGTGCCGAGGAGGATCCGGCGCTTGACCTCCGCCCCGAACCCCTCCTCGCGCGTCTCCGCGAACGACTCGTTCCAGTTGCCGTCGGCGCCGCTCCGGTGGCCGTACCGGACCCCGTCGAAGCGCGCGAGGTTCGAGGACGCCTCCGCCATCGCGATCACGTAGTACGCCTGGACCGCGTGCTCGACGGACGGCAGGGAGATGTCGGTCGTCTCCGCGCCCTGCGCTTCGAGGTCCGCGATCGCGGCCTCGACCGTCTCGACGACGCGCTCGTCGGCGCCCTCGAACAGCTCCGTGGGGACGCCGATCGTCAGCCCCGCCACGTCGCCGTCCGCGGCCGCGGCGTAGCTCGCGTCCGGGTCCGCGCCCTCGACCTCGCGCAGGTCGCGGGTCGTCCCGTCGTGGGGGTCGTCGCCGGCGATGACGTCGAGCGCTGCGGCGGCCTCTTCGACGGTGCCCGCGATCGGCCCGATCTGTTCGAGCGAGTTCGCGTACGCGATGAGCCCGTACCGGGAGACGAGCCCGTACGTCGGCTTGATCCCGACGACGCCGCAGAACGCGGCCGGACAGCGCACCGAGCCGCCGGTGTCGGAGCCGAGCGCGACGTCCGCCTCGCCCGCCGCGACCGCGGCCGCGGAGCCGCCCGAGGAGCCGCCCGGGACGCGGTCGGTGTCGACCGGGTTCCGGGTGGGGCCGAACGCCGAGGTCTCGGTCGTCGTCCCCATCCCGAACTCGTCCATGTTCGTCTTCCCGACGACCGTCGCGCCCGCGTCGGTCAGCCGGTCGACCACGGTCGCGGAGTAGGGCGGGACGTAGTCGGCGAGCATCTCCGAGCCGCAGGTCGTCCGGACCCCCTCGGTGGAGATGTTGTCCTTCACTGCCACGGTCGCGTCCGCAAGGGGACCGTCCGCGTCCGCGTCGCCCTCGATCCGCTCCTCCGTCACGAAGGCGTTGATGTCGGCCGCCATCTACGACACCTTCGGGCCGACGAAGAAGCCGTCTTCCGTCTCCTCGGCGTTCGCGAGCGCCTCCTCCTGCGAGAGGCCGTCGCGGACCTCGTCGGGGCGCATCACGTTGACGAGGTCCTCCTCGCGTTCGGTCTCGGGGACCTCGTCGAGCGCCTCGAAGTACTCTAAGATGTCGCCGAACTGCGCCGCGAACTCGTCGACCTCGTCGTCGGCGAGCCGGACGCGCGCCAGGTCGGCGACGTGACGGACCTCCTCGGCGTCGACGGCGGCCGCGGCGTCGTCGCCCCCGTCGGGGGACTCCCCCGCGTCATCCGTCGACTCGGACGTATCGCTCATACGAGCAGGTGTCCCGGACCGGGAGTAAGGGTTTCGGAACGTCGCATCGGACGCCCGCCGAGGCCCGCGATCACCGGACCTCGTCGACGAAGGCGAGCCAGCGCTCGTGGCCGTCCAGCGTCGCGGAGCGGTGCGCGTCGGCGAAGTCGGGGTGGCGGATCGTCTCCAATGCGTTCAGCGCCCGGTCGATCCCGACGACCTCGTCCGCGAGCCGTTCGGCGGTCTCACGGTCGAGCGGGGGGTCATCGGGGGTGTCGCCCGCGTTGGTTTCGGCGCCTTCGCCTCGCAGCCGGGCCATCCGACGCTCGCGCTCGGCGCGGAGCGTCGACTTCACCGACGACACCTTGCGCTCGACCTCCGGCGGGACCGTGTCGACGGCGCGCGTCTCCACGATGAACTCGGAGAGGTCGACCGCGGTGCCGTCGATGGTGACCTCGTCCGGGACCGACGCGCCGACCGTCGCGCTCTGGCTGGTGACCCGGTCGAGTATCGCCTCTCGCTCGGCCTCGTCCATGCGGTCCCGTTGCGGGGCGCCGGGAAAATGTGCTGCGGTGACGGAGCGACCGTCACTCGCCGTCCGATTCGTCCGCCCGGATCGTCACGACGGGCGCGTCCGCCAGCCGTACGACTTTCTCTGTGACGCTCCCCAGCAGGTAGCGCTCGACGCCGGTGCGGCCGTGGGTCCCCATCACGATGAGGTCGGCGTCGTGGTCGTCGGCGTACTGGAGGATCGCCGAGTGAGGGGTCCCCATCTCGACGGCCGTCGTCATGTCGATGTCGTCCGGTGACTCCGCCGCGGCCCCGACGAGCTCTCTCGCGTGAGCGGTGAGCTCGGCCTCGACCTCGTCGGCGTCGACGTCCTCGTGTCTGCCGATGTAGCCCGTCTCCGGCGAGACCCCGCTCATCGCCTGGCTGTCTTCGTGGACGAACGCCCCGCTTACGCCGAGGCCGCCCTCGCGGGTGTCGACGACGTGGACCACGTGGACCGTCGCGTCGAACGCCGACGCGAGTTCGCTCACGTGTGCCGCCGCCGCTTCCGAGCCGGCGCTTCCGTCCGTCGGGAACAGTATGTTGTCGTACATCGTACCACCGAGTTGAAACTTCGCGGAGCAGCGGTAAAAACGCACCGCAGATTCGCGCTACTGGGGGATGCGGCCGCTCAGCTGGAGAATTCAGCGACGACGCACTGACGAAAAGCGAGGCGATGCGTCGACCGGGAGGGCTCCCGAGAGCGCGGCGGTGTGCCGGCCGCGACGCGCCGGTCCGGAGACCGTCCCCCGCTACAGCAGGTCGTTCGAGACGAGGCGGTCGACCGCCTCGCGCAGGCGCTCTTCGCTCGCGGCGTAGGAGATGCGCGCGTAGCCCGGGGCGTTGAACGCGCTCCCGGGGACGCAGGCGACCGCGGCCTCCTCGATCGCCGCCTCGCACCACGCCTGATCGTCGTCGTCGACGGGGATCATCATGTAGAACGCGCCGTCGCCGACGTCGACGTCGACGCCGTGCTCGTCGAACAGGTCGACGAGGAGGTCGCGGCGGTCGGCGAAGGCGTCGCGCATCTCCTCGACTGCCGCCTCGGTGTTCTCTAAGGCCTCGATCCCGGCGCGCTGGACGAAGTTCGTCGCGCAGGAGACGGAGTGGGAGTGGAGCTTGCCCGCCTCGCCGACGAACTCGTCGGTGGCGTGGAGGTAGCCGAGCCGCCAGCCGGTCATCGAGTACGCCTTCGAGAAGCCGTTGATCGTCACCGTGCGGTCGGCCATCCCGTCGAGGCTCGCGAGCGAGACGTGCTCGGCGTCGTAGACGATGCGCTCGTATATCTCGTCGGAGATGACCGCAACGTCGTGCTCGACGGCGAGGTCGCGAACGCCCTCCATCGCGGCCTCGGAGAACACCGCGCCGGTGGGATTGGACGGGGAGTTGACGACGAGGAGTTCGGTGTCGTCGGAGACCGTCTCGGCGAGCTCGTCGAGCGCGGGCTCCAGCTGGAACCCGTGCGGCGCGAGGTCGACCCGAGAGAGGTCGCCGCCGGCGAGCTTCGCCATCGCCTCGTAGGAGACCCACGCGGGGTCGAGGAGCACGACCTCATCGCCCTCGTCGATCAGCGTCTGGAACGTCTCGTAGAGCGCCTGCTTGCCGCCGGGGGTGACGATCACCTCGTCCGCGTCGGCGTCGATCCCGGTGCCGCGGAGCTTCGCCGCGATCGCCTCCTTGAGTTCGGGCACGCCGTTCGAGGAGGTGTATCCCGTGTGGCCTGCGTCGAGCGCGTCCTTGCCCGCTTCGACGACGTTCTCCGGGGTGTCGAAGTCGGGCTCGCCGACCGAGAGGTCGACGATGTCGGCTCCTTCGGCCTCCTTCTCCGCCGCGAGGTTCGATATCGCCAGCGTCGCGCTGGGCTCTACGCGTCCGATCCGCTCCGAGAAGTCGTATGCGTCGCTCATGTGTCGTGTGTAGTCGGCTCGTGGGTGTCAGTCGAGTTCCTCGGCGAGGTCGATCGCCGCCGCGGCCGCGTCCGCGCCCTTGTCGATCCGCTCGCGCGCCTCCGCGCCGGACATCCCGGGGCCGCTCACGCCGAAGGTGACCGGCGTGTCCCGGTCGAGGCTCACGTCGGTGAGCTTCTCGGCGGTCGCGGTCGCGATGACCCGGTCGTGGTCGGTGTCGCCGGTGACGATGGCGCCGACGACCGCGACCGCGTCGACGTCCTCGCGGCGCGCGAGGCGGTCGGCGGCCAGCGGGCTGTCGTACGCGCCCGGCACGCTCAGTTCGTCGACGACGACGGCGTCGCGGTCGGCCGCCGCCTCGCGGGCGGCCTCGGCCATCGGCTCCGTGACGGAGTCGTTGAACCGCGCCACCACCAGTCCCAGCGAGACCATACCGGGACTGGAGCGGGCGACGGCAAAGGTCTACCGTTCGACCGCAGGGTTGCCGGGCGAACGCGTTCGGCGACGGGGGCGGTCGGAGCCCGACCGCCGGACACGAGGTCACGCGCGTGAGGCGATCGGGTCCCGTCCCGCCCACAGGACGTAGAACCCGTACAGCAGCAGCGACAGGAACCCGACCAGAAGCGAGACGGCGAGGAGGAGCCCGATCGGAGGGGGAAGCGAAACGATCGGTCCCTGTTCGAGTCCGATCACGGCTCGGAGGCCGAACCAGAGGACGAACGCCGGGAGGACGTACCGTTTGGCGCGGTTGGTCCCGGTCACTCGTTCGGCAACCACGATGACGCAGATCCCGACCAGCGGGATGAGCATGGATAGAGCGTTTTCGCCACCACCGAACCACTCGATCATCTGGGGAACATCTCCGCTCGGAGAACTTGGTGCCTCGGTTCGCTGATTCCTCGGACGGGGTCCGGCACATCGTGACCGCGATTCGAGTTAGCTGTGGATCGCCAGCCGGCACACCCGCCGCACGCCGCGGGTCATTAATACGTCTGCGACGCCAACGGGATCCCATGACAGAGACCGAGACGGCGACGGTCGGCGGCGGCTGCTTCTGGTGCGTCGAGGCGGCGTTCAAGCAGCTCGACGGGATCGAAAGCGTCACCTCCGGCTACGCCGGCGGCCACGCGGACGACCCGACCTACCGCGAGGTGTGTACCGGCAACACCGGCCACGCGGAGGTCGTCCAGGTCGAGTACGACGCCGACGCCCTCTCCTACGAGGACATCCTCGAAGTGTTCTTCACGGTCCACGACCCGACGCAACTGAACCGACAGGGCCCGGACGTTGGGAGCCAGTACCGCTCGATCGTGCTCTCTCACGACGACGAGCAGCGGCGGCTCGCGGAGGAGTACGTGGCGGCCCTCGACGAGGAGGGCGGCTACGACGACGAGGTCGTGACCGAGGTCGAACCGCTGGAGACGTTCTACCGCGCCGAGGAGAAACACCAGGACTACTTCGAGAAGAACCCGGCCGACGCCTACTGTACGATGCACGCGCAGCCGAAGGTTGAGAAGGTCCGCGAGCGGTTCCGCGAGAAGGTCAAAGCGTAGGGACCGGTAGGGAACGCCTCCGAGGCCTCATTCATCCGTTGATAAATAGCCGGCTCCGTTGAAATCCTTAATCATTGATAGGATCGGCGTGCGAGATACAGGAGATACATTCAGCAGCAAGTCCGGTAACTGTATTCGCCAGTAGCGCATAGAAATGGCAATGAGCCAGCAGGATCGCGCTGTCACACCCGTTATCTCGACTATTCTTGTGGTGGCAATTGTCGTTATTTTAGCGGCGACAGTCTCTGTGGCCTTCTTGGGGATTACAGAGAATCTTACTGAACCCGCTCCGATTGTCGGAGATACAACTGGTGAACTCATTCCTGGAGGTGGGGAGAATGAGCAAGTTGTCCAGATTACACACGTTGCTGGTGACAGTATTGCTGTTGAGGAGATTGAGATTATTGTTCGAGTATCTGGCTCTGGTAGTGAGTTTCCCAAGGAGGCACGATTAGTCAACCTCCCTAGTGATGGACCCTTTCCACGCTCGATCGACAACGATGATATACAGGGAGATAATTTGGTTGATTCAACAGGTGGACAGTTTACTTCCGAATACAATGGAGATCAAATAATAGTCGTTGACGATTCAAATATATGGTCTCCAAGTGACACGATCCAATTCCGATTAAATAGTGGAGATGAGGGGGTTGATTTTAGCGATGGTGACGCTGACGAACTTGAGGTTGTTATCGTACACAAGCCCTCAAATGCGATTATTTCGGAGCATACGTTCAGGCCATAGATGCTGAATACGCGCTCTGTATTCAGTACGACTCCAAGAACGTATCCCCTGCTGAGGATTTCAACAGACCCAAACGGTCGTTTGCGAATCGGTGGAGAACACCACCGAAGCCCCAGTCGCGAGGCCGCAGTACGCTCGTTGCGCTCCTCGCTCGCTCCGCTCGCTGCGGTGCTTACGTCGCCTACTGCGGCCTCGCGACTGCCCCTTCGAGTCCCATCCGACCGCGACCGCACCGCACCTCACGGCTCCCCAGCCTCGTCACCGGACGATGTCCGGTTGTAAGCGAGAGCGGTGCTCTCGCCCTGTCGGTGGTCCTCCGCTTCGCTTCGGACCACCGACTCCTCGCGCGTGCTCCTCGCAGCCGCCTTCGGCGGCCGCTCGCAGGCACGCGCCACCGCGGATACCTATTAAAATGCCTCCCGAAACCTCACACCCCGGTCACTCGTCTTATGGCCCCTCTCGCCACAACCTATTCCCTCCCGCCATTCGAATCACGTCTCGATGAAGATCGGTCTCATCTCGGACGTTCACGCGAACCTCCCCGCGCTGGAGACGGTCCTCGACGACATGCCGACGGTCGACCGCATCTACTGCGCGGGCGACGTGGTCGGCTACAACCCGTGGCCCGCCGACTGCGTCGAGCGCGTGCGCGATGTCGCGGCCGCGACAGTGCGCGGGAACCACGACCGCACCGTCGAGACCCCCGAGCGCTACCGCGCCAACCGGATGGCGGAGGCGGGGCTCGAACGCGCGAAGGCGTCGCTGTCGGCCGACCAGCGCGACTGGATCGGTGATCTCCCGCGCACGGAGACGTTCGGGGGCGACCGGTACCTGCTCGCCCACTCCCACCCCGCCGCCGAGCGCGAGGACGCCTACGTCTACCCGGACGACTTCCCGACCCTCGACCGGCACATGGGGGAGTACGACGGGATCGTCCTCGGCCACACCCACGTTCAGGGGGTCCGCGAGGTGGCCGGCGGCTTCGTCTGTAACCCGGGCAGCGTCGGCCAGCCCCGCGACGGCGACCCGCGGGCGGGCTACGCGGTCCTCGACACGACGGCCGACGGGGCCGACGCGGTCGAGACGCATCGCGTGGAGTACGACATCGACCGCGTCGCCGAGGCGGTCCGCGAGGCCGACCTGCCGGACCTGACCGCCGAGCGCCTCTACGAGGGGGAGTGAGTCAGGCGCCGTCGGCGGGATCGCCGGCGGCCTCCCCGCCCACGCCGCGATCGTCGCTCCCGACCTTCACGTCCAACCGCTCGTAGAGGAACGCCCACGAGTCGGTCTGCTCGTCGACGACCATCGAGGCGGGCTTGCCGACGCCGTGGCCCGTCTCTGACTTAGTCCGCAGGAGGAAGGGGCCGCCCTCGGCCTCGTGCTGGAGCCGCGCGGTCATCTTCCGGGCGTGCGAGGGGTGGACGCGCGTGTCGCTCGCGGCCGTGGTGAAGTAGACGGGCGGGTAGGTCGCGTCGGGATCGACGTTGTGGTACGGCGAATACTCCTTGAGATACTCGAACGCCTCCGGGTCCTCGGGGTGACCGTACTCCGTCGTCCACGACTCGCCGAGCAGGAACCGGTGGAACCGGAGCATGTCCAGCAGCGGGACCGCGCACTGCGCGGCCGCCCACAGATCCGGGCGCTGGGTGACCACCGCGCCGACCGAGAGCCCTCCGTTCGACCCGCCGGCGACCGCGAGGTGGTCCGCGTCGGTGAGCCCCGACTCGCAGAGCGCCTCGCCCGCCGCGACGAAGTCGTCGAAGGTGTGCTGTTTGTCTTCCAGCATGCCGGCCTCGTGCCAGGGCTCGCCGTACTCGTAGCCGCCGCGGGCGCACACCGCCGCGAACGCGCCGCCGTCGGCGAGGAACGGGAGCCGGAACCGGCCGAACGAGGGCGTGATGCTGTTGCGGAATCCGCCGTAGCCGTACAGCACGGTCGGACGGGGACCCTCAACGTTCACTTCCTCGCGGTAGCAGACGAACACCGGCACCTCGGCGCCGTCCGTCGAGTCGACGAACCGCTGTTCGACGACGAGGTCGTCGGGAACGGGGAGGTCCACCGAGTCGACCTCCGCCGACGCGAGTTCGGGCGCGTCGCCGCCCTCGCCGACCCCGTCGCCTTCGCCCGGCGATTCGTCGGCGAGGTCGAGTTTCCGAACCGCCGGCGGGCGGTCGAAGCCGGTCAGGCCGAAGAACGCCTCGGGCGCGTCGCGGTTCCCGGAGACCCACGTGACAGAGCAGTACGACGGCAGCGAGACGTCTCGGAGGTGCGTCCCGTCGCGGTCGTGGACAGAGAGCCGCGAGTGGGCGTCCCGCTGGCGGTGGACGAGGAGGCGCTCCGGGGTCGGCACGACCGACTGGAGGATCCCCTCGCCGCCGGGGAGGACCTCACGGCACTCCTCGAACGAGAGGTCCCCCTCGCGGAAGCGGTCGACGGAGCAGGCGAGCAGCCGTCGCCGGGGTGCGCCGTGGTCCGTCGAGACGAACGCCGTTCCGTCGTGGAACCGGACGGAGGTCTCGGCGTCGGTGTCGGTCAGGACCGGCCGGAGGTCGCCGTCGACTCGGACGTACCACTCGGTGCCGCCCACCATCTCGGAGAAAGCGACCGCGAGCAGTCCCGAGTCCGGGTCAACGGTCACGCGCGGCCAGACGTGCTGGTCGTCGTGTTCGAGGAGGACCGACTCCGCGTCGGGGCCGTCCGCGAACCGGAACCGGCGGATCTCCTTGTCCATCTGCGCGCCGTCGGCCGCGCCGCCGGTGGCGACGTAGACGAGCCCCTCGTCGTCGGCCGTCCACGCGAGGCTCCCGGCGTTGACGCGGCCGCGGTCGGGGAGGGACGCGATCTGCTCGACGCCCGGGCCGTATCCCTCGGCCTCCGGAGACTCAACTCCGGAGTCGCTCGGATCGGGGACCGACAGGACGCGCACGTCGTAGTTCTCGTCGCCCCCGTCGGTGACGCCGACCGCGACACGCTCGCCGTCGTGGGAGGGGACGTACCACGCCATCGACCGGGGCGGGCGGTCGCCGTCGCGGTTCGCCGCCCACGCGTTCGGGTCGACGAGGACGCGGTCGGTGCCGTCCGGCGCGTCGCGGACGACGAGCCGAGCGTGGTCCGCGCCGGGCTCGCGGACCGTTGCGAAGTACCGGCCCTCGCGAACGCTGATCGGACCGTAGTCGGCCACCTCGACGAGGTCCGCGAAGCGCGGGCGGAGGCGGTCGCGGAGGGCGTCGTCGAGCGCGGCGTCGACGTGGTCGTTCTGGGCGTCGGCCCACTCGCTGACCGCCGCGTCGTCGCCTTCGAGCCACCGGTACGGGTCGTCGACGTCGATCCCGTGGAGCGTCTCCGTGACGACCTCGCGTCTGGTCTCCGGCGGGGACGGCGCCGGAGCGGACTGTCGTGACATACGTTCGCCTGTGGCCGGTGACGCAAAACGGCTGGGGTCGCGGCGGCCGCGCCCGCCGGTTGGCTCACTTCGGGGTCAGCGAGGCGACCGGGCTCAGCGAGGCGACTCCGCCCAACGAAGCGACCCCGCCCACGATCGCGGAGTCACGGCCACAGTCCGGCGACGAACAGGAGGTTTCGGGCGGCGACCGCCAGCGAGAGCGCGCCGACGCCGCCGCACATCAGCGTCGCGACGAACCGCCGCGTCCCGCCGGCGACCGCGACCGGAACGCCGATGACCGCCATCCCGACGGCCTTCGTGAGGAGCATCCCGCCGAGGAGGCCGAACCGGGAGATGAACAGGCGGCCGACCGGCGACCCCTCGACGTACTCGCTCCCGGTGAGCGCGACGTACGTCGTTCCGACGTCGGCGGCCGCCCCGACGATCAGGAGGCCGACGGCGATGGCGAGGCGAGAGGGCACTGACTGGCCAGACGCGGTACGACCTCATAAACGTCCGGACCGCCTTCCCCTCGTCCCGCCTCGGAGTCCTGCGGTCTGACGGCGTCGCTCCGGGCGGCGGCGGGACGCACACTTCGAGTAGCGCGGGACGGTCGCGCCAGCGGTGGCTGGTCGCGGGGCGCGCACACCACGGCGCCATTTAAACCGGCGGAGCGCGTATCACGGGTAATGAGTTCGTCCGACGACGAGTACGAGATCGCGGTGGTCGGCGGCGGGCCGGCGGGGCTGACGACCGCGCTGTACGGTGCCCGCCTGGGGCACGAGACGGTGCTGATCGACCGCGGCGGCGGCCGCGCCGCGATGATGGCCGACACCCACAACGTGATCGGCGTCACAGAGGAAGTGTCCGGGAACGAGCTGCTCGCCACCGGGCGCGAGCAGGTACAGTCGTACGGCGGCACCTTCGAGCGCGGCTTCGTCACCGACGTCGAGCGCACCGACGACGATCGGTTCCGCCTGTCCACGAACGACAGCGAGATCCTCGCGGACCGCGTCGTCCTCGCGACGGGCTTCTCCGACGAGCGCCCGGAGCCGCCGCTCCCGCGGAACGCGAAGGGGCTCCACTGGTGTCTCCACTGTGACGCCTACATGTTCGTCGACGAGCCGGTGTACGTGATGGGTCACGGCGAGGCCGCCGCGCACGTCGCGATGATCATGCTGAACATGACCGACGACGTGGACCTCCTGACGCGCGGCGCGGAGCCGACGTGGAGCGATGAGACCGCGGCGCAGCTGGAGGCGCACCCGGTCGAGGTCGTTCACGACGACATCTCGGGCGTCGAGAACGATCCCGACTCCGGCTGGCTCGAAGCGATGGAGTTCGAGGACGGCACCCGCCGCGAGTACCGGGGTGGGTTCCCGATGTACGGCTCCGACTACAACACCGCGCTCGCCGAGGCGCTCGGCTGCGACCTGACCGACGGCGGCGAGATCGACGTCGACGACCACGGCCGCACCAGCGAGGACGGGGTCTTCGCGGTGGGCGACATCACGCCCGGCCACAATCAGGTGCCCGTCGCGATGGGGCAGGGGGCGAAGGCCGGTATCGCGGTCCATAAGGAGCTCCGCGAATTCCCGCGGTCGACGGAGGATATCGCGCAGGACGGTCCGGTCGACGAGGACGAGGTGCCCGCCATCCCGCCGCACCTCATGGCGACCGCCGTCGCCCACGAGGGGCACGCGGGCGGGCCGCGAGACGAGGCGACCGCCGAGGCCGGCGCGGAGCAGCCCGCGGCAGACGACGACTGAGGCGCCGCGAGGTCGCGACTCCGTCCGCTCGACGCGACCCGTCTCGGACGACGGCGAGGACGAGCCCGCGTCGACACGGCGACCTCTCTGATTCCCGGCCCCGGCCCCGAGGCAGAGGCCGTCGACGGTGACGCGGCGCTAACCCGTCTCTCGCCGACGGCACCTCGACCGCGGACCGCGTCAGTCCCGTCGATCGAGGACGGCTCGCACGAACGCGCCCTTCTCGGCGGTGTACCGCTGTCGGTTCTCGGGATACCGTGCCGCGAGCCGTCGTTTCAACGAGGCGTACCGCTCGGCGAGTTCCGGATCGCTCCGAAGCGCGTCCCTGAACGCGATCTTCTCGTGGTGGAACGCGCTTCCGACTTCGGCGATCGACAGATAGCACGTACGATTCTCTGGCGGTCCCTTCGCGAGGAACACCCGCCCGTCCACCTCATCGGGGCGCCGTTCGTAGCCGTGCGTTTCGAGCGCTGGGACGAGGTCGCTCGCGGTCGTCGATTCGTCGACTACGGCGAGCACGTCGAGTATCGGCTTGGCCGGCATCCCCTCGACCGCGGTACTGCCGATGTGTTCGAACTGACGGACGCGATCACCGACTGCGCTCCGTAACCGAGCCACCTCCGCGTCGTACGCGTCGCTCCACGACTCCCGATACGGCACGACTTCGACGGTCCCCCGTGCGAGTCCGACCACACTCGGGCCTCGTCCTCGCAGTATAAATCCTTTACAGCGTTCTCTTACCTCGTTCGGGGGCTCGCTGAGCGGAACGAATCGACCGTTAAGCGACGAAGTGATTCAGAAAATGTGCCAGCCGGGACTCCCGCGAGCGAGCGGGGGTACGGCCGGCGCACGACCGAAGGGAGTGCGCCGGCCGGGATTTGAACCGAAATCGGACGTGCTCGCTCACTCCGTTCGCTGCGCGCGACTGATAGGGTTCAAACCCGGCGGCGATTTCTCTCACTTCGTTCGAGAAATGCGCCGGCCGGGATTTGAACCCGGGCCATGAGCTTGGAAGGCTCAGGTCCTACCACTAGACCACCGGCGCTCGCGTCGGTCGATGACGCATCTACACGTAGGCGGAACGACTTTCATAAGCGTTCCGTGTTCTGACGGGGCTCGAACGCGATTCCCGGCGCCGATCCGGGTATGTATACTTAAAGAGCCACGATACTGCGGACGTGTCCCAGCGCTCTAGAACGCTTTTCAGCCGCTTAGAACCCTGTACGGTACATATGTGTGTACCAACCCAACGTACATCCGTGAGGTGACACCGATGTCATACCAATCGAGCAATCCGCTGGTCGGCGAGGTCGAGTTCGCCCTAGAGGGACCGTGGGCGACCTACTGGATCGCGTTCCTGCGCGTCGTGACCGGGTGGTGGTTCTTCCACGCCGGGGTCACCAAGATCATCGAGAACGGGTTCGCGTTCACCTACGGGCCGTCGTACATGAAGGGCATGACCGGCACCGCGCTGGGCGGCATCCCCGTCTGGATGGGGAACAACCTCGCGTGGCTCATCGAGCCCGGCGTGCCGCTGTTCGAGACGCTCATCGGCCTCGCGCTGATCGCGGGGGCGTTCACCCGGTTGGCCGCGTTCGGCGGGGTCATCTTCATGGTCCTGTTCTGGGTCGGGAACGCCGGCTTCGGTCACGGCGTCGTCAACAGCGACCTGATGGGCCTGTTCCTGTTCATGACCGTGATCGTGCTCGCGGCCGGTCGGTACTACGGGCTCGACGCGCTCCTCGAACAGACGGCGCTCGTCAAGCAGAACCCCAAGCTGCGGTACCTGCTCGGTTAAGAGGTGATTCACTATGACAGACACCATTGACAAGGCGGCACGGGCGTTGAGCGCGGGACTGATGCTGTTCGGCATCGTGGTCCTCGGACTAGTCGAGACGTTCACCGGCAAACCGTTCGCCCCGGCCCCGATAACCAACGAGGCGGGCGAGGTGACCGCGATGCCGCTGATCAGCCCGGAGATCCGGACCGGCTTCGTGCTGGCCGGCCTCGTGGTGCTCGGGCTGTACGCGGCCTACCGGTTCGTGGCGCCGCTCCCCGAGGACCGGGGCGTCAGCCACGAGACGATGGCTGACTGAGAAGCGAGGCACCCGGCCGCGACGTCACCGGTAGTGCTCGTCGCCGCGGGCGACGACGACCACTTTCCTTCGTTCTAACGTTCGCTGAGAGCCGTCTCCGGCTACGCCGAGTCGTCGGCGTGCGGCTCGCCTGGCTCTCCAGTTCCGTGAACGGTGCCGCCGTCGGTGCTGGCGGGGGCGGCGTCGGACGGCTCCTCGTCCGCGCCGAACGTGAACGCCGTCTCGCCCGATCTGCCGGCGGCGGGTTCGCCGACCGAATCGCCGTCCGCGCCCCCGACAACGTCGTCCCCGGCCTCGGCGTCGACCTCGAAGCCCTCTGTCATCTCCCGCAGGTCGCTGGCGCGCTCGTGGAGGTCGTGCGCCTGTTCGGACACCTCGCCGAGCGTGGCGGCCTGCTCCTCGGCGGCGGAGGCGACGGTGGTCGCCTCGGCGGTGGTCTGTTCGCTCACGCCCGCGAGGTCGTCGACCGCGCCGGTCACCTCGTTGACCGACTGCGCCTGCGCGTCCATCGCGCCGGAGATCTCCTGAACGCCGTCGTCGGCCTCGCTCACGCGGTCGGCGACCTCGGCGAGCGCGTCCTCCGCGTCCTCCACGACGTCGACCCCGTCGTCGACGCCCTCGCGGATCGCGGCCATCTCGTCGACGCTCTCGTCGGTACGCTCGCGGAGGCTCTCGATCAGCGACTCCACCTCCGCGGCGGACGCCTGGGTCTCCTCGGCGAGCGACTTGACCTCCTCGGCCACGACCGCGAAGCCGGAGCCGGCCTCGCCCGCGCGGGCGGCCTCGATCGAGGCGTTGAGCGCGAGCAGGTTCGTCTGGTCGGCGATCTCCGAGATCGTCTCGACGATGGCGTCGACCTCCGCCATCTCGGCCTCGAGCCGCTCGACCGTCTCCGCGGCGGACTCCGAGCGGGACTCGATCGCGTGGAGCTCGTCGACGGCGTCGGCGGCCGCCTCGCGCCCCTCCTCGGTGAGCGCGTCGGCCTGCCGGGAGGTGGTCGCGACCTCGTCCGCGGAGGCGGCGACCTCCTCGACGGTCGCCGACATGTCCTCCATCTCGCCGGCGACCTCGGCCAGCTGACGGCTCTGCCGCTCCGCCCCGGCCGATATCTCGTCGACCGCGTCGCTCGTCTCCCGGCCGGCGGCGGCGGCCTCGTCGGTGCCGTCGGTGACCGCGTCGCTCCGGTCGGCCACTTCGACCGCGAACGCGTCGACCTCCGCGATCGCGGCCTCCAGCTCGTCCATCGCGTCGTTGAACTCCGCGGCGATCGCGCGGAGCGCCTCGGGGTCGTCCGGCTCTGCGTCGAGCCGAGCCGTGAGGTCGCCGTCGGCGCAGGAGGCCAATGTCTCGCCGAAGTCGCCCGCCCGCGACTCCAGGCGGTCGGCGAACGCCTCGCTCTCCGCCTTCGCCGCCTCGGCACGCTCGCGCTGCGTCTCCGCCGACTCGATCTGCTCGCGCAGGGAGTCGCGCATGGTCGCGAACGACCCGGCGAGGTCGCCGAACTCGTCGCGCCGCGCCGTGTCGAAGTCGACGTCGAGGTCGCCGTCGGCCAGCGCCGACGCCCGGGCCCGGAGCTGGTTCAGCTCGACGACGGTCCCCCGGCCGAGCGTCACGCCGATGAGCCCGAGCCCGACGACCGCGACGCCGACGATGAGGAGCAGGTTCCGCCCGATCATCCCCGAGAGCGCGTACGCCTCTGAGAGGGGGACGTGGACCGCGACGTACCAGGCCTCGGTTGGAACCGGGGCGTAGGCGACGAAGTACCGCTCGCCGTCGGCGAGTTCGAGCGTCGCCGACGGGACGGACCCGATCGGGTTCTGTCGGTCGAAGAGCTGCGACCGGACCGGTTCGTCGTACCGCTCGCCCGCGACGCCGTCGCGATCGCTCGCGCCGATCTCGCCGTCGGTCTCGACGATCGAGGTGAACGTGCCGTCCGTCGGTTGCCGGAAGTCGCCGACGAGCGAGCCGAGCGAGACCTCCATGACCACGTATTTTCGTTTCGGCGTCCCGGCCACGTAGGCGACCCGGCGCTCGCCGTCGACCTCGTACGTCGCCGTCGTGGTGACGGTGTCGCCGAGCAGGAGCCCGTCGTCGAACCACTGCTGGCTCGTGAGCGTCTCCGCTCGGTCACCGTTCCCGCCCGCCTCGTCGGTCGACGCGAGTACCGCGCCGTCCTCGGGGTCGATGTAGTGGAACGCAAGCACGCCGTCGCTCGCCCGAGACAGATGCGAGGAGAGATACGCCGCGACGGCGGCCGAGTCCTCGCTGTAGATGTCGTTGTCAGCGGCCTCCGCGACGGTCCCGCGCCGGTCGGCGGTCCAGCTGCCGGCTTCGGTGGCGCTCAGCTCCGCGACGGCCGTGTAGTCGCTCTGGGCGCTCGACTCGAGCTGCTCGGTCGTCTCCGCGTACGTGACGGCCCCGACGGCGCCGATCGCGAGGACAACGACGACGAGGGCGACGAGGAACTTCGCGAGGTAACTCCGGGCCACCGCGTCGGGCGCGACCCGACGCAGGACCCGTTCGAGGAAGGTGTCGGCCATTACCAGCAGGCGGTCGGCAGGGACCCTTTAATCCACCCCCGTCGATATTGTCTGTGATAATCAGGGGCGTTCCGGCTCGACTTCCGCGTAACAGTTCCCGCTGGATAGCTCCGTTCGACGCGTTTCGAGAGCGCTCTCGCCGAGATCCGTCTCGAACTCCGCGGGCGAGTAGATGTGATAGTACCGAGGCACCGTCTCGCCGCCCGGCAGCGTCCAGTCGACGGTCGTGTCGAACCCCTCGTCGCGGTCGAACCGGTCGTGGGCCGTGCTCCACGCGCTGACGAGCGCGACGCCGCCGGGCGCGAGGACGCGCGCCAGCTCGTTCAGGCTCTCGACGCGGGCGCTCCGCGGCGAGAGGTGGTGGAGCGTGGCGACGTAGACGGCGAGGTCGACCGCGCCGTCGCGGACCGGGAGCGCCGTCGCGTCGCCGTGGACGAACGCGGTCGCGTCGGCGAACCCCCGGTCGCGGGCGCGGGCCGTCGCCTCGGCGAGCAGCCCGCGGCTGAGGTCGAGGCCGACCGCGGTCTCGGTGCGCGCCGCGAGCGCCTCCGTGTGGCGGCCGTTGCCGCAGCCGACGTCGAGCGCGAGCCCCCCCGACCGACCCTCTAAGAACGACTCCACCTCGGGCCACGCGTACTGCCGCGTCTTCGAGAAGTGGGTCGCGATGCGGTCGTACGTCGACTGCGGATCGCCGGTCGGCTGCGGGTCCATACCGGCTTCTCGGCCGCGACGGGGATATGTCGACCGGACGCCTCACACCGCCCCGATCGCGGCGAACGCGACGAGCGTGAGCGCGAGCAACACCACGACGTGTTTCACGCCGTCGCGGACCGACCCCTCTCCGAGCTGTCCGGCGACGAGCCCGGAGCAGACCGCCTGGATCGACGCGGCGTGGAAGAACAGCTGCTTGTAGACCGCCACGTCGATGTCGCCGATCCCGTCCGTGATCCCGCCGGGTCCGCCGGAGACCCCGCTCCCGGTGTCGGGGAGTCCGCCGCCCGTCCCCGGGACGCCCGCCGCCTCGATGGCCGGGATGAACGACACCGACAGCGCCGCGATGATCCCGAGGAAGACGAGGAAGGAGATGTAGATGACAATGAGATATGTTAACATCACTTGTCGGCGTTCGCGCCGGAGCGCCCACGTCGCGCGCGATTCGTCGGCCGCGATCCGGAGGACGGGACCCACGTCCCCGCTCGCCTGAATCGCGTTGGTGACGAGCGCGACCGCCCGGGAGGTCATCGGCGACCGGACCCGTCGCTCCAGCCGGCGCAGCGCCGTGGAGACGTCCGCCCCCCAGTCGATGTCTCGGCGCGTCCGGCGGAGGTCCTCCGTCAGGGCTTCCAGGTTCGAGTCGGCGACGCGGCGGACGCTGCCGACCACGTCGGTGCCCGCCTCGTTGACGCTGGCGAGCCGGTCGAGGAAGTCCGGCACCGCGGACTCGACGCGGCGGACGCGGCGCTTGCCGAACTCGTAGGCGACCGCGTACGCCGCGAGGACGAGGGCGGTCGCGACGACGAGCGGGCCGTCGACCTGGTCGATCATCTCCATGGGCGTCCCGAGCGTGACCGGGAACGCGAAGACGAGCAGCCCGACGACCGCGGCCGGGACGACGGCGAGGAGCACCGTTCGCGGCGAGGCGAGCACCGTCTCGACCGGCGACGCGACCAGCCGCCGCACGCTCCGGAGGCGGTCGTACACGCGGAGCCGCTCCCGGCTCGCCGCCCAGCGGTCCGCTCCGGTACCGCCCGCGCCGGCGCCGTCCGCCCCGGAACCGCCCGCGCCGCTCTCGGCGGCCGCTCCCCCGTCGAACCGCGGCGAGTCGCCCCGGTCGCCGGGCTCGTCCGTGGCGTGGCGCACGCCCGTGACCGAGGGGGTGTCCGGGTCCGCGAGCGACGACTCCGCGACGGTCTCGGTGCCGCCGACGCCCTGCGTCACGCTGTCGACGTAGACGACGAAGCCGAAGGTGGCGAGCGGCACGCCGAGGTAGACGACGACGCGGAGGAGCGGGAGGGTGTCCTGTAAGACGAGCCCGATGACGACGAGGATGGTGATGAAAAACAGCGGGCCCGCGACCAGCGCCGTCACGTACGCCTCGGCGAACGTCGAGAGCAGTTCGAGGTACTGCTCCTGTTTCGCCTCCGCCTCCGCCTGATAGCGCTCGTACTGGTCGTTGAGGAACTCCGACACCGACTGCCCGGTGCCGAGGACGGACGCGAGGTTCTCCGAGAAGTCGGCCAGGTCGTCGCTCGGCGTCCGCCGGGAGATGCGCTGGAGCGCGGTGAGCGCGTCGGTTCCGAAGGCGTTCATGTCGCGGACCGCGACCGACAGCTCGGCGGCGGCCTCGCCGTACACCTCCTCGTTCTCCGCGAGCGTGTCCATCACCCGGGGAAACGCCATCCCGGAGCGCGAGAGCGCGTACATGAACGCGACCGTCCGCGGCAGCGTGGCGTCGATCTCCGCCGCCCGCGCGGCGGCGCGCTGGTCGAGCAACTGCCACCGAGCGAGGTAGGCGCCGAGCGCGAGGCCGGAGCCGACCGTCGCGGAGACGACCGCGAGCAGGACGAACAGCCGACCGAGCCCGAGGTCGGCGAGCCGCGCGACGACCGCGACGAACTCGACCGACGCCGGGAGCGCCGCGCGGATCGCGGCCTCGCCGACGTCGAGCGCGGCGAGCAGCGCGCCGGCCGCGTACACGCCGATGACGCTGCCGGCGACCCCGAGGACCGCGGCGTACAACAGGGTCCGCGAGGCGTACACGCGGTGCGTCGTGCCGGCGACGTGGGCCGCGCGCATTCGGTCGCGCTGAGCCTGCCGCCGCGCCTCGTTCTCGCCGACGTAGTCGCCGAACGCCGACAGGGCGACGCGGGTGACGAACAGGTCGGCCCGGTCGTCGACGAGCGGCAGCGCGAGCGCGAGACAGACCGCGACCGCGGCGACGAGGGGGAGGTACTCGATCATCGGTCCGTGGCGTCGGATCCCGCGTCTCCGGCGCGCGCGCCGTCGCCGTCGGAGGCGTCGGGGCCGCGGTCGGTGCCGCCGCCCGGCGAGGCGTCTTCGGCCGCGAACTCGTCGGGGTCGACGCCGTCGGCCGCGGCGGCGCGCTCGTCGAGCTTCTCCATCACGCGGTCGGCGTCGGCGTAGTACTCGTTGACGAGGGCGGTGAACGTGCGGTAGTCGTCGATGCCGAGCGCGGAGAGGAGTTCGAGGAATCGCTCGCGGCGCCGGACCTCGCGGAGCAGCTCCGACCGGGACCAGCCGCGCTCGTCGGCGATCTCCTCCAGCAGCGACGAGTCGTTGCGCCGGAACGTGTCGGAGTCCGGCCGCCACTCGAACGCCGAGGAGTAGTCGAGCTCCCCGGTGCGCTGGTCGATACCGCCGATCTCGCCGATCGTCTTCGCGCGGCGGACGCGCTCGTCGTCGGCGCGGGTGAGCGTCTGGACCGACAGCATGTCGAGCGACTGAACCATCGCGCGCGGCACGTTGATCGGCTCGTTCTCCAGCCGGTTGATCACGGTCTCGATCGAGTCGGCGTGCATCGTCGAGAACGTGGTGTGACCGGTGTTCATCGCCTGGAAGAGCGTGATCGCCTCCTCGCCGCGCACCTCGCCGACGACGATGTACTCGGGGCGGTGGCGCAGCGCCGACCGCAGAAGGTCGTACATGTCGATGTCGGTCCCCTCGTACCGGCGCTCGCGGGTGACCGCCGAGAGCCAGTTGTCGTGGTACAGCGAGAGCTCGCGGGTGTCCTCGATGGTGAGCACCTTCGCCCGCGGCGGGACGAACATCGACACCGCGTTCATCGAGGTGGTCTTCCCGGACGCGGTGCCGCCCGCGAAGATGAGGCTCTTGTTGTGCTCGATACAGAGCCAGAAGTACGCCATCTGCTCGACGGAGAACGTGCCGTACTCCACGAGGTCGACGGGGGTGAACGGGTCCTCGGCGTACTGGCGGATCGTGAACGCCGAGCCGCGCGGGGTCACCTCCTCGCCGAGCGCCAGCTCCGCGCGTGAGCCGTCGGGGAGCGTCGTCTCGACGATGGGGTCGCCGACCGAGACGTGGCGGCCGGACTGCTGCGCGAGCCGGATCACGTAGCTGTCGAGCGCCTCCTGTCCGAAGGAGACGTTCGTCTCGATGTCGGTGTACTCGTCGTGGTAGACGAAGATCGGGAGGTCGTAGCCGTCACAGGAGACGTCCTCGATGTGGCGGTCGTTCAGCAGGGGGTCGACCTTCCCGAAGCCGCGGAAGTCGCGGTAGAGGTAGTACACCAGCGCGTGGAACGTGTCCATCTCGGCCTCGACGCCGTACCCCTCCAGCAGCGTCTCGAGTTCGGTCCTGAGCGTCTCCTCGTCGGTCTTGCCGCTCCCCTCGCGGTAGAGGAGGGGGTCGCGGATGTCGTCGACGACGCGGTCGAGGAGCTCGCGCTCGAACGCGTCGAGCTCGGGCTCGACCGCGTAGTAGCGGTGTTCGCTCTCGGCGTCGTCGTAGGTGATCACGACGTACGCGTACGGCGCGTTCACCCAGTACCGGTCGACTTCGGTCTCGTCTTCCGGAACGACGAACGACGCGAGCGGGCCGTCCTCGCCCGGGCGGAACGGCCGGACATCGAGCGTCGACCCCTGAAGCAGCTCCCACGTCCGGGAGAGCCGCCGCTGGAGGGCCTCGATCCGGTCGCCGAGGTCGCTCTCGCCGGCCTCGCTCGCCATGGATACGGTGCCCTAGAGGCGGGGGGAAGTTAAACTACCCCCGACGATTATCAGGACCGACATCGAGGTCCGCCGCCGCGGTCCCGACCGAGTGCCGATCCGGTCCCGGCGCGGCGCGGACGCCCGAGCATCGTCGGTTCCGCGCCGCCGCTCCGCCCGTTACGTTGATACGGCCGGACCGCAAAGCATCCGATAGGAAATGCGGCGTGACTACTTCGAGTTGACCGTCGAGGGCGTCGGAAACGACGCCGGCTCCCAGTCGCCCCCGCTGGTGCGGATCGACTTCCACGGTCCGGAGGATCTCCTCCGCGAGCGACTCTCGGGGGGCGAAAGCGAGGACATCATCGTCGAGACGGACGACGACCTGCTCGCGGCCGACCAGATCGACGTCGCCTTCCGGCTCCGCGAGCCGCTGGACGAGGCGGACGAGCCGGAGGGCGTCGTCGGCGTCACCAACCGATACACGGGCGACTTCATCCTCGAACTCAACGAGACGGCGACGGACGTACTCCCGTTCATCCACGCCGCGCGCGACGCGACCGACGACGGCGACGCGCGGTACCGCGTCGAGATCGACGTCGACGGCGAGCGCCTCGTCGCCTACGACAAGGACACCTTCCTCGTGTACGACCAGGAGGGGAACCTGCTCCGCAGCGAGAGCCTGATTCCCTCCGGCGTCGAGCTGTAACCGGTTTTTCGGACTCAGAGGCTGACGCTGTCGGGAACGAACCGGACCGCGTCGCCCGGTCGGAGGTCGAACGCGCCGTCGCCCCGGCCGTCGTTCACGTCACACTCCGCGTAGCCGTGGCTCCCGACCGTGACGAGGCGCTCGCCGGGGTCGACGGCGCCGAACGTCTCCGCGACCGGCGTGAGGTCGCCGTTCACGCGGACCCAGTCCCGGCCGCGGACAAGCTCGCCGGGGACGTTGGTGATCACGTTGCCGAACCGGTCGATCGCGAGCACTTCGCCGTCAACGGCGACCACGTCGCCGGTGTCGGCCTCGTCGTCGGTACCGTCCTCGCTGTCGGTGCCGTCCTCGGCGTCGGTGTCCTTCTCGGCCTCGCCCGCGTCGCGTTCGACCGACGGCTCGGGAAAGCGGACGTCCACGGGGTCGTTCGCGGGCGCGAGGTCGTCGATCCCCGCGAGCGCTTCGGCGACCGCGTCGACCGCGGGCTCCCCGTCCGACGCCGTCAGTTCGTCGTCGAGCGCCGTCCGGACGCGGGCCGCGGTCGGCGCGAACACGTCGCGGCCGTGGAACGTCTCGCTCGCGGGGTCGTCGACCGCGATGGACCAGACCTCGACATCCGACTCGCCGGCCGCCAGCGCGCGGGCCGGCGGCATCGCGAGCCCGTTGTCGGGCGCGACGATGACGTGCGCGCCGGCCCGGACGACGAGGGCGTCCCGGTCGGTGCCGACGCCAGGGTCGACGACGGCGCAGTGGACCGCCGGCGGGAACTCCGGGAGGACGAACCGGAGCCAGAACGCGGCGGCCCGGGGGTCCCCGCGCGGCAGATCGTGCGCAACATCGATCAGCTCGGCGTCAGTGTGCCGGCGAATCACTCCCTTCATCGCGGCGGGGTACGGCGACCCAAAGTCCGAGGTGAGCGTGATCATACCGGAACCCGCGTGCGGCGCGGGGTTAAATGGAACGGGCGTCGTCGTCGCCGGTCTCCGTATCTGTCCACGAGCAGGCGGCCGGAGCGTCGGAGTCGGCGCCGAGGCTTCGAAGCGATCGGCGGTCGGTCCGCGATCGGCGGTCCGAGGCGGTCAGCCCTCTTTACACGGATCGCCGCGCTACAGGTCGGACGGCTCGCCGCCGTTCGAGTCCGTCTCCGCGATCCGGCGGATGCGCTCGACGCCGTCGACTTCGCGGATCACGTCGACGACGGGGTCGGGGACGAGGTCGGCCCACTCCCGGCCGCGGATCATGCGCTCGCGGAGTTCGGTCCCCTCCAGCACGTCGCGGCGGAACATCGGCGACTGGCGCACCTCGACGCCCGCCTCCTCGAACAGGCGGACCACGAGCGGGTTGTTCGAGTAGGCCACGTCGAAGCGCGGGGTCATGCTCTGGACGTGGCTCACCCACACGGAGTTCCGGTCGAGGTCCTCGATCGGGACGACGTAGGTGGTGGCGTCGAGCTCCTCGACCGCCTTCGTCACCATCATCACGCGCTCGCCGGCGGTGAATGGGTTCCGCGTGGTGTGAGAGTCGCCGGCGGAGCCGATCCCCAAGACGAGCTCGTCGACCTCCGCCGCGATCTCTTCCACCATGTGCCGGTGGCCGTGGTGGAACGGCTGATACCGGCCGATGTAGAACCCCCGCATGAGTCTACGTACCGTCGGCGTCATTTATAAACCCCGTGGGAACGCTCGCGGGGCGTGATCGGTCGATATACGGCTTGAAAGCGGTGTTTACTGCCCCCGGGGCTACCCCTCCGGGGGGAGAAAGTATATCAGTAACCGACCCGTCCTTTTCGATAGCGACACCCGATTCTATGAGCAACGAGAAGGACACGAACGACCCGACGGCCGACGACCCCGACGAACCGCCCCACGGCGGCGTCGACGACTCGAGTCCGGCGGGGAACGGCGAGGACGCCACGCCCGGCGACCCCGAGCCCGACGACGGCCCGGCGAACGAGTCCGGCGTCGACGAGGACCCGGCCGCGGACTCCGACGACGACCCCTGGGACGACGGGGTCATCGTGGACGACGACGGGTTCGACGAGGGTCGGAACGGCGACGCCGCCGATCCGGCCGACGACGGCGGGATCGACGAGCTCGGCAGCACCGTCGAGGTCGAGGGCGCCGAGATCGAAGAGGACCCCGACGAGGACGACCTCCTCGGCGGGCTCAAGATAGACACGACGGCCGAACTGGAGATCCCGGACCGGCTCGTCGACCAGGTCATCGGGCAGGAACACGCCCGCGACGTGATCATCAAGGCGGCGAAGCAGCGGCGCCACGTGATGATGATCGGCTCCCCCGGGACGGGGAAGTCGATGCTCGCGAAGGCGATGTCCGAGCTCCTCCCCAAAGAGGAGCTTCAGGACGTGCTGGTGTACCACAACCCCGAGGACGGCAACAAGCCGAAGGTCCGGACGGTGCCGGCCGGTAAGGGCGACCAGATCGTCGAGGCGCACCGCGAGGAGGCGCGCAAGCGCAACCAGATGCGGTCGCTCCTGATGTGGATCATCATCGCCGTCGTACTGGGCTACGCGCTCATCATCGTCGGCCAGATCCTCGTCGGCATCATCGCGGCCGGCGTGGTGTACCTCGTCTTCCGCTACCTCAACCGCGGTTCGGATGCGATGATCCCGAACCTGCTGGTGAACAACGGCGACACGAAGACCGCGCCGTTCCGCGACGCGACCGGCGCGCACGCCGGCGCGCTGCTCGGCGACGTGCGACACGACCCGTTCCAGTCCGGCGGGATGGAGACGCCCAGCCACGACCGCGTCGAGGCGGGCGCCATCCACAAGGCGAACAAGGGTGTGCTGTTCATCGACGAGATCAACACGCTCGACATCCGCAGCCAGCAGCACCTCATGACGGCGATCCAGGAGGGAGAGTTCTCGATCACGGGCCAGTCCGAGCGCTCCTCGGGCGCGATGGTCCAGACCGAGCCCGTCCCGACCGACTTCGTCATGATCGCGGCCGGGAACCTCGACGCGATGGAGAACATGCACCCGGCGCTGCGCTCCCGGATCAAGGGGTACGGTTACGAGGTGTACATGGAGGACACCATCGAGGACACCCCGGAGATGCGCCGGAAGTACGTCCGGTTCATCGCCCAAGAGGTCGCGAAGGACGGCCGCCTGCCCGAGTTCTCGGCGGAGGCCGTCGAGGAGATCATCCTCGAGGCCAAGCGCCGTTCCGGCCGCAAGGGCCACCTCACGCTGAAGATGCGGAACCTCGGCGGGATGGTCCGCGTCGCGGGCGACATCGCCCGGGGCGAGGACGCCGAGATGACCACCCGCGAACACGTCCTTCAGGCGAAGGGGCGCTCGCGCTCCATCGAGCAGCAGCTCGCCGACGACTACATCGAGCGCCGCAAGGACTACGAGCTCCAGGTCTCCGACGGCTACGTCGCCGGCCGCGTCAACGGCCTCGCGGTGATGGGCGAAGACTCCGGGATCATGCTCCCGGTGATGGCCGAGGTGACGCCGACCCAGGGCGGCGGGCAGGTGATCGCCACCGGCCAGCTCAAGGAGATGGCCGAGGAGTCGGTCCAGAACGTCTCGGCGATCATTAAGAAGTTCTCCGACGAGAACATCTCGGAGAAGGACATCCACATCCAGTTCATCCAGACGGGGCAGCAGGGGGTCGACGGCGACTCCGCGTCCATCACGGTCGCGACCGCTGTCATCTCCGCGCTGGAGAACGTCGGCGTGGACCAGAGCCTCGCGATGACCGGCTCGCTGTCGGTCCGCGGCGACGTGCTCCCCGTCGGCGGGGTCACCCACAAGATCGAGGCGGCCGCGAAGGCCGGCTGCGACCGGGTGATCATCCCCGCAGCCAACGAGCAGGACGTGATGATCGAAGACGAGTACGAGGAGATGATCGAGGTCATCCCGGTCTCGCACATCAGCGAGGTCCTCGACATCGCCCTCGAGGGCGAGGCCGAGAAGGATTCGCTCGTCTCCCGGCTGAAGTCGATTACGGGCTCCGCGCTGAAGGACGGCAACGTCTCCGGCCCGTCCAACCCGAGCCCGCAGTAGGCGGCTCCGCGCCCCGCGGTCCAATTTCTTCTGTCCTCGCTTTCGTTCCGGCGAGCCGCCGCACCGCGGTCTTCGCCCGCGATTCGAGTGCCGCCCGCCGAGTCCGGTCTCGGTCGCTTATCGAGCGAGGTTGTCTCCGCCGCCCGTTTTTTGTAGAATATACACAATATCGATGCGCCAAACAAACGATCCACCGACGGGGACAAGACGTATTTCGCGGCGATCGATACGATTTCAACCCCGGCTATAGCCACATGAGCGCGTTTCGGTCGATATCTCGGAGGGGACGCCGACCACTCCGAGTGAATCAGCGGGCGGAATTAATAAGTTAGTATAGCACATACTACGCAATACAGATGTCAGGGATCGCGATCGTCGGCGGGGGACCGACCGGACTGAACGCCGCCATCTACACCGCTCGGGCGGACAGGCGAACGCTCGTGTTCGACGACGGGGGCGGGACCACCCGTGACGTGGACACGATGGAGAACGTCTACGGGTTCCCGGACGGGGTCACGGGCCCGGAGCTCGTCGATCTGGGGCGAGAGCACGCGCGGAAGTACGGCGCCGAGATCGTCGAGGAGGAGGTCGTTCGGATCGAGCCGGACGGCGACCGCTACCGCGTCGAGACGACCGTCGACGAGTACGTCGTCGACGGGGTTATCATCGCGACGGGCGCGGACTACGAACGGCCGGCCATCGCGGGCGTCGAGGCGTACGAGGGCCACGGCGTCTCCTACTGCGTCGAATGCGACGCGTACTTTTACCGCGACAGCCCCGTCGCTGTCGTCGGCGACGACAACTACGCCGCGACCGAGGCGTTGATGCTGCTCGACTACACCGACGACGTCCGGATCCTCACCAACGGGTCGGCGTTCGAGGCGGACGACGGCTTGCGGGACCGGGTCGCCGACGCGGGGATCCCGGTGGTCACCGACGACCTCGATCGGCTCGCCGGCGAGGAGGTCCTCGAAGCCGTCGTCACCCGAGAGGGCGACGAGATCCCGGTCGACGGGCTGTTCGTCGCGCTGGGCACCGCCGGCGGCACCGACCTCGCGGAGATGCTCGGCGTCCCCGTCGAGGGAGACGACATCGTCACCGACGAGGCGCAGTCGACGCCGGTGGACCGGGTGTACGCCGCGGGCGACGTTACCGGCGGCCACCAACAGATCGCGACCTCCGTCGGAGAGGGAGCCCGAGCGGCCATCAATCTGCTCGAGGAGCTCCGCGGGGCGGACTACATCGATTACAAGAAGCTGGACTCGCAGCCGGCCTGACCGGTCCGACCGCTGACGCGCGCGAAGCGCGAAAGCGGCGCGCGGGTCCGGGCTCGCGGGTCCAGAGCGGTTTATATAAGACTCCATAATGTGCCGTGCCGCACAACACGCCCGTCGTTTTAGGTAGGCCTAAATGGTGGTCGCGCTGGCCGACATCCCGTCGGGCGAGTGGGTGGAACTGGTCGACGTGCCGGACGGCGAGCGCCGCGCTCGGTTACTGCGACTCGGCCTGCTGGACGGCCGCGTCGAGTGTCGCCGCCGGATCCGCAACGGTCCGGTCGTCGTCAGGCGTCGCGGGACGGAGGTGGCGCTCGGCCGGTCGCTGGCCCGGGAGATAACCGTCGAGCGAGCGGCCCCCGACGACGCACCGCGATGACCGCGAGCGGGGACGCGGACCGCGGGCCCACATCCGGCGACGCCGAGGCGTCCGCGGCGCTGGTCGGCGCGCCCAACGCGGGCAAGAGCGTGCTGTTCGGACGGCTCACGGCCGAGTACGCCGACGTCTCGAACTACCCCGGCACCACGGTCGAAACGACCGCGGCGACCCTCGGGTCGACCCGCCTGATCGATACGCCCGGGGTCCACGGGATATCGTCGTTCTCTGAGGAGGAGCGGGCCACGAGGGCGGTCGTCTTGGAGGCGGACGCGGTCGTGAACGTTGTCGACGCCACGCGGCTCGACCGTGACCTGTTCGTGACGCTACAGCTGTTGGACATGGGCGTGCCGACCGTCGTCGCGCTGAACATGATGGACGAGGTCGAGGCCGACGGCGTCGAGATCGACGTCGGCGCGCTGGAGGCGACCCTCGGCGTCCCCGTCGTCCCGACCGTCGCCGTCACCGGCGCCGGCGTCGACGAGTTGCGCGATCGGCTCCCGGAAGCGACCGCCCCCGAGTCGACGCCCGTCGACGCGTACTACGACGCGCTCCCCGACGGGATCGAGGCCGGGCGGGCGGAGAAGACACTCCTCGTCGAGGGCGACGAACCGACGGCTCGCCGCGTCGGTGCCGGCGGCCTCGCGGCCGACGGGGGCGACGCGCCGCTCGCCGGCCTCGGAGAGCGGGAGGCGGTGTATCGCGAGCGCCGGACGCGCGTCCGGTCGGTCGTCGAGGCGGTCGAACGGGGTCCCGCTCCCGGACGGAGTCGCGGGGGACGGCTCGGAGACCTGTTGCTGCGGCCGGTGACGGGGATCCCGATCGCGCTCGCGCTCCTCCTCGCGGTGTTCTACGTCATGGGGGTGCTCGTCGCGCAGCGCGTCGTCGGCTACGCGGAGACCGTGGTCTTCGGGCGATACTACACGCCGGCGGTCGAGGCGGCCGTCGCGGATCTGCTCCCGGCGCGCGGGTGGGCCGCGCCCGTCGAGTTCCTGCTCGTCAACGATAACCTAGGGCTGCTGACGGTCACCGTTCGGTACACCCTCGGGGTCCTGCTCCCGCTCGTGGTCGCGTTCTACCTCGTGATCGGGACGCTCGAAGACGCCGGCGTCCTGCCGCGACTCGCCGTGGTGACGGACAGAGGGCTCGACAGGATCGGGCTCAACGGCCGCGCGGTCGTCCCGCTGATCGTCGGCGTGGGATGCGTGACGATGGCGGTCGTCTCCACCCGAATGGTCGGGTCGCGCCGGGAGCGGCTCATCACGACGGCGCTGCTGGGCCTCGCGATCCCCTGCTCGGCGCAGATCGGCGTCGTCGCGGGGTTGCTCGCGGAACTCGGGGTCGTCTGGTGGGGCGGCTACGTGGCGGTGCTACTCGGGGTCCTCGGGGCCGCCGGCGTCGTTCTCGACCGGACGCTCCCCGGCCGACAGGACGCGCTGATCGAGCAGCTCCCGCGGCTACGCCTCCCCCGCCCGACGAACGTCGCCCGGAAGACGGCGAACCGGACCGCCGCGTTCCTCGGGGAGGCGGCCCCGCTGTTCGGGGTCACCGCGGCGGCGGTGTCGACGCTCGAGTACCTCGGCGCGCTCGACGCGATAGTCGGCGCGCTCCGGCCGCTGACCGCGGCGCTGGGCTTACCCGCGTCGTTCGGCGAGGTGCTCGTGTTGGGACTGATCCGCCGCGACTTCGCCGCCGCAGGGATGACGGGCCTGACGCTGTCGGCGTCACAGACCTTCGTCGGACTGGTCGTCGTCACCCTGTTCGTCCCGTGTATCCTCACGATGGCGATGATCCTCAGGGAGCGCGACGCGCGGAGCGCGCTCCTCGTGTGGGTTGGCTCTTGGGTCACGGCGTTCGCCGTCGGCGGCGGCGTCGCGGCCGCCTTGGAGGTGATCGCGTGATCTGTCCCCGCTGCGAGTACGAGTTCGATCCGGCGAACGGGCTCTCGTGTCCGCGCTGCGGCGCGCCCGCGTCATGTTCGGGCGTCTCCTGCGCCGAGTGCGGCGCGTGTTCGTCGCCCTTCGAGCGACTCCGCCGACGGCTCGCGGAGCGACTCGCAGGCGAGCCCCGTCGCGACCAGGACTCCTCCGGGGACGACCCCGCGAGCGAGTCCTGACGAACGCCGGTGCGAGACGGCGCGGGTCGCGGTCGGGCGCTCTGAGAAGCCCCCGTCGCTCGCGCCGGACGCTCGGCCGGGCCGTCGCGGAGCGGGCGTCCGGGTCAGCCGACCGACTCCCAGTTCCGGTACAGCGCCACGCCGAACGCGAGGACGATCCCGCCGACCCCGACCTGCCGGCCGACCGTCCCGAAGTCGCCGTCGAGGCCGGCGACGACCGCTCTGACGGTCATCACCACCGTGACGAGCGCGACGAGCGCCAGCACGGCGTGCCGTGTTTCCATGCGTGAACGCAGTCGCCTCGCCACCCAAAACGATGGCTTGGCGCAGGACAACGTCGGACCAGCGGGCGAGCCGCCGCGTCGCCGCCGAGAGGGCGGCGGCGGGCGCTCCGCGGCCGGTTGTCCTGTGCCAACTCCGGGGTTATGGACGAGGAATGCGCAGTGTTACGCGAGGAGACCGCCGCGTCGCGCGCCGGAGTGAACTTTCCAACCCGGACCCACCACGACATGATCGATCCAGTACTCGCAAGCCGATTCCAGTTCGCCCTGACGACGATCGTCCACATCATCTTCCCGGTGATGAGCATGGGACTGGCCCCGTTCCTGATATACTTCACCTGGAAGGACGTGCGGGGCGGCGACCCGGTGTACGAACAGCTGCGTCGCTTCTGGACGAAGATATTCGCCGTCTCGTTCGTCGTCGGGACGGTCACCGGGATCGTCTTAGAGTTCGAGTTCGGGACCAACTTCGCGGCGTTCTCGACGACCGCCGGCGAGCTGTTCGGCGGCCCGCTCGCCGTCGAGGGGATGATGGCGTTCATGCTGGAGGCGACGTTCCTCGGCGTCTTCGTGTTCGGTCGCGAGCGCGTCTCCGACCGGTTGTACCTGGTGTCCAGCCTCGCCGTCGGCGTCGGCACGTGGCTGTCCGCCGTCTGGATCCTCATCGCGAACTCGTGGATGCAGATGCCGCGCGGCTACGAGCTCGTGACCGAGAACGGGCAGGAGGTGGTCCACCTCGTCGACCCGCTCGCGGCGTACCTGACCCCCCGGTTCGGCTACATGTACGTCCACATGCAAAACGCCGCCGTCGAGTCGGTGGCGCTGTTCATGGCGGGCGTCTCCGCGTACTTCGTCTACCGACACCACGTCTGGGGACACCAGACGGAGAACATCGCCTTCTGGCAGAAGACGCTCAAGATCGCGCTGGTCGCGCTGCTGATCACGGCCCCGCTACAGGTGCTTCAGGGCGACCTGTACGCGCGGCACGTCTACGAGACGCAGCCGCAGAAGTTCGCCGCCATGGAGGCGGTCTGGGACACCGAGGCGTACGTCCCGGAGTACATCTTCGCGATCCCGACGGACCTGAGCCAGTTCACGGACCCCCGCGCGAAGGAGCTGTTCGGTCTCGGCATCCCGGGCGGGGCGTCGTGGCTCGCCAGCGGGGGCGACGCGACCGCGGAGATCCGCGGACTGAACACGTTCGAGACGGAGGCGCCGCCGGTCGCCGTCGTGTTCTGGTCGTTCCGCGCGATGGTCGGGATGGGCTTCTGGTTCATCCTGCTCGCGTTCTGGGGCGGCTACCGGTGGTACACGGGCGAGCTGTTCGAGGACGGGCTGCTCCACAAGGCGCTGATGGCGTCCAGCCTGCTCGGCATCGTCGCGGTCGAGCTCGGGTGGGTCGTCACCGAGGTCGGCCGTCAGCCCTGGGTGATCCAGGGCGTGTTGAAGACGAGCGAGGGGGTCTCTCCCGGTCTCACCGGGACGGAAGCGATGGTCACGCTCGCCGGGTTCGTCGGCGTCTACGCCGGCATCCTCGCGCTGTACACGTACGTCGTCGCGCGGGTGATCCGTGATGGGCCCCCGAGCGTGCGCGAGCTGCGGTCCGCGGCCGAGCGCGACGCCGCGCCGGGGGAGGTGCCCGGCGATGACTAGCGCCGTCGACGCGCTCGCGGCGGGCCCGGTGCTCGGTCTGCCGCTCCCGGAGCTGTGGTTCGCGCTCGTGTTCGCGATCCTCGGAACGTTCCTGTTCCTCGACGGCTTCGACTTCGGCGCCGGCGCTATCTTCGCGACGCTTCGCGAAGACGAGGCGCGCGAGGCGGTGCTGTCGGCGATCGGGCCGTTCTGGGACGGGAACGAGGTGTGGCTCGTCGTCTTCGGCGGCGCGCTGTTCGCCGCCTTCCCGTCGGTGTACGCGGGGCTGTTCAGCAGACACTATCTGTTGATGTTCGGCATCCTCGGCGCCCTCATCCTCCGGGGACTGGCGCCGGAGATGTACGAACAGCGCCACGACGCGCGGTGGCAGCGGTGGTGGGGGCGGTCGTTCGTCGCCGGCAGCGTCCTCGCGCCGTTCCTCCTCGGCGCGTTCGCGGGGAACTGGCTCGCCGGGAGCCCCCGGTCGCTCACGCTCGTCGGCGTCGTCACCGGGATCGCCGTCACGGCGCTGACCGTCGTTTCCGGCGCCGCGTTCCTCCGCTTGAAGGCCCGAGACGCGCTCCCCGAGACGGTGACTGAGATCGGCGTCGGGGCCGTCGCGGCGTACCTCTTCGCGGTCGTCGCGACCCTCGGCGCCCTGGCGACTCGGCTCCCCGCCGGCGTCGACGCGCTGCTATCGCCCTCGGTGCTCGCGCTGGTCACCGCCTCCGTCGGGCTCGGCGTCGGCTACGGCGTCGCGCTTCGACGCGGGGCGGACCTCGCCGCGCTCGCGGCGGCCGCGGGACTGACGTACGGGCTGACCGCGGTCGTCGCGGTCCTCATGTACCCGCGCATCGACCCGGCGACCGGGGCGACGGTCGGGGAGGCCGTCGTCTCGACGCTGCCGCTGAACCTCATGTCGATCGGCGCGGCCCTGCTGTTACCGCTGGTCGCCGTGTACTTCGCCGTCCTGTACTCGGCGTTCAGCGGCCCGATCACGGCCGAGGAGGCGTACTGAGATGAGCGACGGCTCGGAGGCGCACGCGCCGACCCGGCGGTCGTCGGTCGGAACGCTGCTGCTCTCGCGCGTGTTCATCACGTGGGCGGAGCTCCTCGTCGTCGGGTTCGGCGGGGCGGTCGCGGGCGGCGCCGCGTCCGGCCCGCCGCAGCTCGTCGTCTACTTCGCGACGGTCCTCGCCGCGGTCGCCGTGTTCATGTTCAACGTCGACCGGCTCGTCGCCGCCCGCATGCGAGAGGCGACGTGACCGGAGTGCGCCGCGCCGAGCGTCAGTCCGACCGACGGCTCGACCGCCTGAACGGACCGACGCCGTGGCGCTTGGCGACGATGCCGAACAGCAGCGCGGCGCTGGGGAGGAAGAGCAGCGCGCCCAGCGCGGTGACGGTGTCGTCGTGGGTCAGTCCGAGAGCGAATCCCCCGATCCCGGCGGCGAGCGCGAGGAGGGCCGGGATGAGGAGACGGCTCCGGAGCGCGGTCGGCGTCTCGCGACCCGAGGGTGAAAGCTCCATACGAGACAACGTAAGTGCGTCGGGCCCATATCACACGCGTTGTCGAGGGACAACTTCCCGCCGGGACGCGGCCCGACGCCGGCGAGGTCACCGTCACCGCCGCGAACCGAGACCGCACGACCGGACCAGTCACCGCCAGATGTACGACTTCAGCTTCGAGATAACGTACGAGCCCGGCGCCGACGAGTACGTCGACCTGTTCATCGACCGCGGCTCCCTCCAGTCGGAGGCGACCTACTCGTGTCTGGACCCCACGGAGCTGTGGAAGCTCGAGTCGGTGACCGGCGACGCGGCCGACCTCGACGCCGTGGACGAGCTGCTCTTAGACGAGTCGGTCGACCGCGAGTCGATCAGCGGCCGGGCGTGTCGCTCGGCCCGCGCGACGAGCCTGTTGACCGAAGAGCAGCGGCGGCGGGTGGCGTACACGTACGTCTCTGACGTGGACTACTGCGAGTCCGTCCCGCTCATCACGGCGAAGTACGTCGACGGGGGCGTCCTCTTCGAGCAGACGCTGTCCGGCGACACGGTCCGCTGGCGCGTGCTGGTCCAGGACGACTCGAAGATCGGAATGTTGTACGACACGCTGTCCGCGAAGCTCGGCGACGGGCTGTCGTTCTCCTTCGAACACCTGACCGAGGTCGACCACTGGGAGAGCGAGCTGCTCTCCCGGCCCGACGTGCCGGCCGAGCAGCGCGAGACCCTGTTGCTCGCCGTCGAACGCGGGTACTTCGAGACGCCGCGAGACGTGACGCTCGACGAGCTCGCGGCGGAGCTCGACGAGCCGCGCTCGACGGTGTCGTACCGGCTTCGACGCGCGACCGCGGAGCTGGCGAAACGGTTCGCCGACCAACAGTCATGACCGCAGAAACCCCACCCGACGACGATCAGCGGAAGCCCACAAGCGCGTCGCTAGCGGGGCGGTACCCGACGGACGTGCTCGTCAGCCCCGACTGGGTCGACGCCCGCCTCGACCGGTTCGACGCCGCCGACCCCGACCTGCGCCTGCTCGAGGTCGACGTCAACGCCTCGTTCTACGAGGAGGGGCACGCGCCCGGCGCCGTCGGCGTCGACTGGCGCACCGAACTCCGGTCGACGGAGGTACACGACATCCTCTCTCCGGAAGAGATGACCGCCTTCCTCGAATCGAGCGGGATCACCGAGGAGACGACCGTCGTCATCTACGGCGACAACCGGAACTGGTTCGCGGCCCACCTGTACTGGCAGCTCACCTACTACGGCCACCCGGACGTCCGGATCATGGACGGCGGCCGAGAGTACTGGACGGAACACGACTACCCGACCACGACGGACCCGGTCGACCCGCCAGCCGTAGCGTACGGCGACGCGCCCGACGCGCCGGCCAGACCGGCGGTGCGGGCCGCGCGCACGGACGTGCGGGCGGCGCTCGACACGGACACGAAGTTCGTCGACGTGCGCCTGCCCGAGGAGTTCCGGGGGGAGATCACGAAGCCCCCCGGCAGCAACGAGGGCGCGATGCGGGGCGGCCACATCCCCGGGGCGACGAACGTGTTCTGGGCGGAGAACGTCCGGCCCAACGGCCTGTTCAAGTCGCCCGAGGAGCTGGCGGCCGTGTACGAGTCTCGGGGGATCACCCCCGAGGACGACATCATCGTCTACTGCCGGATCGGGGAGCGGTCGTCGGTGACGTGGTTCGTCCTCGAGGAGTTGCTCGGCTACGAACACGTGCGGCACTACGACGGCTCCTGGACCGAGTGGGGGAACATGATCGGCGTCCCGATCGAAGTGGGCGAGCCCGACGGCGGCTAGCTACTCCCGACGACGACGGCCCGCTGTTGTCTCGGCGGCGGCTGGGTACTGCCTTCGAATCGGGGCTAGCCGCCGCTCTCGGCCGTCGAGACCGGTCGTTGTCCTGCGCCAAACGGTTACATTAGCCGCTGTGCGCGCAAACGTCGGTAATGAGCGGTTCTCACGCCGAGCGGAGGGCGAAGCGCACAGGAGGCCGGGGCGGAGACCGGCGAAGCGAACCCGCATCGCCGGTCGGTGGCGATGAGTGACGCCGGGTCGAAGCGGGGCGAGTCCGGCTCCGTCCGGCGGCTCCTCGACGCGCTGAGCGAGGAAACGAACCGGACGATCCTGTCGGAGCTCGACGAACCAACCTCGGTCGCCGAGCTCGTCGAGGAGTGCGACATCCCGATGTCGACGGTGTACCGGCGCTTGGACACGCTCGAGGACATGGACCTGGTGACGGAACACGTCGCGGTCGACACCGAGAGGGGTCGGTATCGGCTGTACGAGCGCAACGTGCGCCGCGTCACGATCACCGTCGACGAGGACGGGCGGCTCGGGACCCGAGTCGAGCGCCCGGCCGGGAACCCCGACGAGACGGTGACGTGGCGGCCGGACGGCGAGTGACGGTCGGGCTGGTAGTGCCGGGCGGGCAGAGAGACGATCGGGCGGGGAGGGACGGCCGAACAGCGAGTGCCGGTCGGGCGAAGAGTGATAGCCGCTCGGGACGCCGTCACCCCCGCCCTCTTTTATTCCGCGAGCGTGTACGGCGGACGATGAGCGGGAAACCGACGGTCGGCGAGTACATGACCCGGGAGGTGGAGACGGTCAGCCCGGACGAGACGGTGGCAACCGTCGCGCGCCGCATGGCCGACAGCGACGGGCACAACGGGTTCCCCGTCACGCAGGGCCGCACCGTCGAGGGGTTCGTCGCGGCGGGGGACCTGCTGCTCGCCGAGGACGACGCACCCGTGTTCACGGTGATGACGGAGGACCTGATCGTCGCGCACCCCGATATGAAGGTGACCGACGCCGCCCGCGTGATCTTGCGCTCGGGGATCCAGCGGCTCCCGGTCGTCGACGACGCGGACAACCTCGTCGGGATCATCTCGAACACGGACGTGGTCCGCTCGCAGATCGAGCGCGCGACGCCCGGCAAGGTCGGGAAGCTGATGCGCACCCTCTCGCAGATCCACGGCGTCGACCTCGACGAGGAGCGCCGCGAGGTGGCGATCGCGGACCTGACGCCGACGCAGGCCCGCGTGTACGCCGACGAGCTGGAGGGCCGGCAGTACGAACTCGAACACGGGCTCGCGGAGCCGCTCGTCGTCATCGACAACGACGGGACGCTCTACCTCGCCGACGGGCATCACCGGGCCATGGCCGCCCGTGAAGCGGGCATCGAGTCGATGGACGCGTACGTGATCGTGCCGCGAACGCCGGTCGACCTGGGGATGGCGAAGACCGCCGAGAAGGAGGGCCTCCGCGTCGTCGACGACATCGAGATCGTCGACTACGCGCGCCACCCCCTCGTGGAGACGACGAAGCGGCTTCAGTGAGGTGCCGACCCGGATGTCTTCGGGTTCCCCGCTCCGAGGGCGTTCGCGGTCCCGTCCGGCGATAGATTGATATAGCTGCTGTCGGGACGAGTGGCACATGACAACGGGGAACACATTGGTCGAGCTCGACGAGGTGACGAAGCGGTTCGGCGACCTCACCGCGGTCGGCGGCATCGACTTCTCCGTTCGAAAGGGCGAGTTCTTCACGCTCGTCGGCCCGTCGGGCTGCGGGAAGACGACGACGCTCCGGATGATCTGCGGCTTCGAGCACCCGACCGAGGGCGAGGTCCGGATCGACGGTCGGTCGATGGGATCGGTTCCCCCGGAGGCGCGCGACACGAACCTCGTGTTCCAACAGCTCTCGCTTTTCCCGCACATGAGCGTGGGAGAGAACGTGGGCTACGGGCTCGCAAAGGCGGGCGTCGACGCCGGCGAGCGGTCGGAGCGCGTCTCTGAGTACCTCGGGCTCGTCGACCTCGACGGGTTCGAGGACCGCAACCCGACAGAGCTCTCGGGCGGCCAACAGCAGCGCGTCGCGCTCGCCCGGGCGCTGGTCAACGAGCCAGCGGTGCTGCTGCTCGACGAGCCGCTCTCCAGCCTCGACCGGAAGCTCCGGAAGCAGATGCAGGTCGAACTCCGCCGGATCCACAAGCAGACGCAGGGCGGCTTCTTCTACGTGACCCACGACCAGGAGGTCGCGATGACGCTCAGCGACCGGATCGCTGTGATGAACGACGGCCACATCGAGCAGATCGGTCCGCCGGAGGAGATCTACCGCGAGCCCGCCTCGGAGTTCGTCGCGGACTTCATCGGCGACACGAACCTCATCGACGCGCGGACCGCGGAGCGGGACGGAACGACCGTCGCGGAGATCGGCGGCGAGGGCGGGTTCGGCGTGCCGGCCCCGAACCGGACCGGTGAGGTCACCGTCTCGATCCGCCCGGAGGACTTCACCATCGCGAACGGGGACGGCGCCCTACACGGCACCGTCGTCGAGCGGTACTTCCAGGGCGACCAGACGAACTACCTCGTCGACCCCCACGGGGACGTGGGCGAGCTTCAGGTGGTGATCCAGGGCCGCGAGTCGGCGGTCGACACCGGCGCCGACGTCGGGCTCGACGTGGTCGACGGCGCGCCAACGGTGTTTTGATCTGGCCACTCACACCGTCGATTCCCCGCTTCAGTGTGAACGCAGGTCGACGAGGCGGGGGAGAAACCGGGTCCGCTCGCCCGGGGCCTCACCCCTCCTCTTCCGTGACCGTGCCGGCGACGTAACCGGTCACGTTGCCGACGTTCATCGCGACCGCCAGCGCGATCGCGATCCCGAAGACGATGAGCGCGGAGACGGCGTTGAGCTCCGGCGCGTCGAGCTGTCGGATCCGGCTGAACATCCAGATCGTCAGCACGTCCGTGTTGGGCCCGGTGAGGAACAGCGCGCGGATGTAGTCCTCGAACGACCGGATCCACGCGAACAGGAACCCCGCTCCGACGGCCGGGGCAATCACCGGGAGCGTCACGTCCCGGAACACGGTCAGCGGGTCCGCGCCGAGGTCTCGGGCCGCCTCCTCTAGCGACTCGTCGAAGGTGTACAGCCGGGCGGAGACGATGAGGAGCACGAACGGGAGGCCGTACAGCGAGTGGGCCAGCACCACCGTGGCGAACCCCGGTAGGATACCGAGGAGGTTCTGGAAGTAGATCCGGAGGGCCACGCCGAGGATGATGCCGGGGATCACCATCGGGATGATCCCGAAGGTCCGGTACACCTCTCGGAGGCGGAACCGGTAGCGGGTCAGCGCGAAGCTGGCCAGCACGCCGAGCACCGTCGCGACCGATGCCGCCACCGTCGCGATGGTGAAACTGCCCGCGAGCGAGGCGCGCATTGAGTCGCTACGGAGCGCCAGCCGAAAGTTGTCGAGCGTCAGGCCCTCGAACGGGAAGATCGTCACGGCGTTCTCCGCGAACGCGAGGAAGATGATGATCGCGAGCGGCACCCACAAAAAGAGGAGCAACAGGCCGGAGACGACGTACAGCGAGGTGCCGAGGAGCCGTTCGACCGTCTGGTGCCCGACAAGCCGCTCGGTCGCCCCCGCCGTCTCTGTCGACTCGGACATCTCGGTCGCCATCTCAGGCACCCCCCAGTTCCTCGATGCTCACGTACCGGAACGCGAGGATCATCGCGCCCACGATCGAGACGAGCACGAACATCGACGCCGCGCTTGCGTACCCGATCGAGTAGGTCCCGGCAACCCGGCTCTCGATGAGCATGCCGATCATCTGGACCTTGCCCTGCCCGAGGAACGTCGGCGTAATGAACGCGCCGACGCTCGGGACGAAGACGAAGAGGCTCCCGCCGATGATCCCCGGAAGCGTGAGCGGGATCACGTGGTCGCGGAGCACCTCGACCCGCGACGCGCCAAGGTCGCGGGCGGCCTCGATGATCGAGAAGTCGAGGCCGTCGAGGCTCGCGTACAGCGTCAGAAGCATGTACGGGAAGTACGCGTGGGTGAGCCCGACGATGATCGCCGGGACACCGTAGTTGAATATCCCGAGCGGGGCGTCGATCAGCCCCCAGCTCATGAGCGTGCTGTTGATCACGCCGCCCGGACCGAACATCAGGACCCACGAGTACGCCCGGACGAGGTACATCGTGAAGAACGGCAGGAGGACGAAGAAGATGACGACTTTGAACAGCCGCCCGCCGCTCCGTGCCAGCAGGTACGCCAGCGGGAACGCGAGCGTGAGACACAAAAGCGTCGTCACGGTGGCGATGACGTACGAGAGCCACAGCGCCGTGACGAACGGGGTGTTCCAGATCGCGCCGCCGCCGTCGAACAGGGAGCGGTAGTTGTTCAGCGTCGGCTCGTAGACGATCTGGTACGTCAACGAGCTGACCTCGAAGAAGCTCACGGCGACCATGAACGCCAGCGGCGCGACGAGCAGGGTGAGTATCCACGCTGCGCTGGGACCGACCGTGACGCCGAGCCGACTGCGTGGTCCGCTCAGCAGCCTCACCGCCCTCGCCCGCGCGCTCTCGTCCGGCTCGTCTGCGGCCATCTATGCCGCCTTGACCTCTTCCCACGCGGAGACGTACGCCTCCTCGACGTCCGAGTCGATGTCCTTGAGCGAGTACATCCCCTCGAGGCGCGAGGGGTCGATCCGCCCGTACAGCTCGTTCTGCTCCTCGGTCAGCTCGTCGGCCACGTTGGGGTTCGTGCTGGGCGAGAAGCCGGCCTCCGCGAGCGCCGCGCCGTTCTGGGGCGTGATGAACTCGTTGATGACCTCCCAGGCGGTCTCCTGGTTGTCGGAGGCGGCGGAGACGACCGCGGTCTCGTACCACGCCAGCGCGCCCTCTCTCGGGGCGACGAACTCGACCCAGTCGTCGCCCTCGCTGCGCATCTGGACGGTCTCGTTCCGCCCGCTGTGCCCGACGAGGAAGTTGCCCTGGCGGAACTCCTGGATGAACGTCGGGTCGGGGGCGATGTACCCCTGGAGCCGCGGCTTCTGCTCGATGAGCAGTTCCTGGATCTCCGTGAGCTGCTCTTCGGTAAACGTCATCCGCGCCCCGGACATGGCGTCGTCCATGCCGAGGTACAGCGCCGCGGCCGGGATCGACTTCGCCGCCTCGTCGTACATGATGATCTCGCCGTCGAGGTCGGCGTCGACGTAATCCGGCTCGAACAAGATGTCGTAGCTCGGCTCGTGGTCCGGCACGCTCCGGGAGTCGTAGGAGTAGCCGTACCAGCCGAAGCGGATCGGCACGCCATACGCGTTCCCGCTCTCCGTGAACTGGTCGTCGACAAACGACTGGAACCGGTCGTACATCGAGCCGAAGTTGTTCACCACGTCGTTGTTCACCGGCGCGACGAGGTCGGCGTCCATGAACCGCGGGACGAGGTTGTTGTTCGGAACGGCGATGTCGAACTGCTCGTCCTGGCCCGCGCTCCACTGCGAGAACATCTCCGTCGACGACGTCGAGGGCGTGATGTTCAGCTCCACCCCGTCGAGCGTGGACTCGATGTTCTCCTGCATCTCGGCGTACTCCTCCCACGTGATGATGTTGATCGTGGTCGTGCCGCCGCCGCCCATGCTCCCGCCGTCGCCGCCGTCGCCGCCGCTACATCCGGCGAGGGCCGCCACGCCGGCGGCGCCCGCGCCGGCGATGTAGGCCCGCCGACTCACGCGCCGGCCGGTCGAGGTCGATCCGTTGCTTGTGCTGTGAGACCTGTTGTCACGCTCTGACGTCATGTTCCGATGACATATATCGGCAGTTAATAAGTGTTACGCCGTTAACCCCTCGCTAACCCGCGATTTTGCTGTTTCGAACCGGTCGATCAGAGGTCGAGCCGGGTCCGAACGGAGTCTTCTCTCGGACTCGCCGGGGGCGCGGGAGACTCGTCCGTAGGCTTTTGTAAGTTGATGTAGACGTTCCGCGCATGGGATCACGGATTCGACGCGCACTCTCACGGGCGACGCTCGCCGCGGTCGGCGCGGCCGTCGGCGCCGCGGTCGGCGGACTGATCAGTAGACAGGCGGCGTCCAGCGGCGGCGCGCTCGGCGCGCTCGCGGGCGCGACGCTCGCCGACTTCCGGTCAGACTCGGAGGGTGTCTTCGGCGCGCTCCGCCCCGACGAGGACGACGAGGCCGACGCGGCGGCGTGAGCGAGGCCCTGTGGCGCGGTCCGTAGGGCGAGCGGCCGCGGGTCGCATCGGGAACGTCTATACCGTCGGGGCGAGTAGCCGCCGGCAATGAGCGATACCGACGCCGGACCGGACGCGAGCGCGGCGTCCGACGGCGCGGAGGGCTGGTTCGAAGCGCTACCGTCGGGCGCGACCGAAGATACCGATACCGAGAGCGACGCCGCGGCGAGAGCCGCGGCGCGGGTGCGCGAGGGGACGGCCGCGTCGCCCGCCGACTGGCCCGTACGCGCCGTCGAGTCCGGGTTCGCGGCCGGCGCCGACGAGTACTACGACCGGCTCAAGGCCGCGGCGACGCGCGCGACCCGCGAGGCGGTCCGCGAGCGGGAGCGCGCCGACGACGCGCAGCTGATCCACGCGGTCCGGGCCATGGACGACGTCGAGCGCACCGCGAACGAGCTCGCCGAGCGCGCCGTCGAGTGGGCGGGGAGCCTCTTCGACGAGGTCGAGCCGGGGATCGAGGGAGCGCGAGCGGTCGCAGCGCGCGAACCCGAGAGCGAAGTCGAGCGGCGGGCCGTCTCGCTCGCGGCGCGCGCCGCCGAACTCGACGACGAGCGGGCCGAGCTCGCGGAGACGATCGGTCGGACTGCGCCCGCCGTCGCCCCAAACCTCTCCGAGATGGCCGGCCCGGAGCTGGCCGCGCGGCTGATCGCGCTCGCCGGGGGGTTAGAGTCGCTCGCGAAGAAGCCGTCCGGCACGGTCCAGGTCCTCGGCGCCGAGGACGCGCTGTTCGCGCACCTCTCGGGGCGGGCGCCGTCCCCGAAGCACGGGATCATCTACACGCACGAGTACGTCCGCGGCACCCGACCGGCTGACCGCGGCTCGGCCGCGCGGGCACTCGCCGGGAAGCTGACGCTCGCGGCGCGCGCCGACCACTACGCCGGAGAGCGGCGGTCGCAGCTCCACGCCGACCTCCGCGAGCGGATGGCGACGATCCGAGCGCGGGCGGACACCGACGAGCCGGATGCCGCGGAGGCCGAGGATGAGTGAGCCGACCCTCCCCGACGGCGTCGAACGGCGTGAGATAGCCGGCGAGGAGCGGTTGGCGACCCGCGGCGAGCCGGTGTACGGCGAGCCGACCGCCGACGGCTGGCGCGCGTGGGACCCAGAACGGTCGAAGCTCGGGGGGATGCTCGAACTCGGGCTGGAGACCGGCCTGACTGGCGGCGAGACCGTCCTCTACCTCGGCGCCGCGAGCGGCACCACGGTGAGCCACGTCGCCGACTTCGCGGGCCCCACCTACGCGGTCGAGTTCGCGCCGCGCCCGGCGCGGGACCTGCTCGACGCCGCCGCGCCGCGCGACCGACTGTTCCCGCTGCTCAAGGACGCGCGGAAGCCGGAGACGTACGCGCACGTCGTCGAGCGCGACGTCGACGCCGTCGTTCAGGACGTGGCCACGCGCGGGCAGGCCGAGGTGGCCGCCCGCAACGCTCGGTTCCTCGCCGACGAGGGGCGGCTGCTGCTCGCGATCAAGGCGCGCAGCGAGGACGTGACTGCGGCGCCGGAGGCGGTGTTCGAGGGGGCGCTCGACCGGCTCCGGGAGGCGTACGAGATCGTCGAGACGCGGCGGCTCGACCGGTTCCACGAGGACCACCTCGGCGTCGTGGCGACGCCGAAGTGATCAGTCGTCCGGCTCGAAGACGTCCTCGATCCGGCAGTCGAAGTGATCCGCGAGCGCGAACGCCAGCTCCAGCGACGGGTCGTAGCGCTCGCGTTCGATCGCGTTGATCGTCTGGCGGGTGACCCCGACGGCGGCGGCGAGGTCGGCCTGGCTCTCGTCGGTCTCGGTGCGTTTGTCAGGGATGTCGTTTCTCATGTGCGCCGCTTGTAGTAGAGGTGGGACGCGCCGAACACGACGAAGACCCCGAAGAGGGTCCAGGTCGCGCCGTAGAACTCGCCCGGGAGCGTGACGAGGCCGCTCTCCTGTAATGCGAGTCCGCCGGGCGTCCCGAGGACGAAGACGTATGCGAAGACGTTCATCGTTGTCTGGCTGGCCTTGCGGCTGATGGTGCCGTCGCGCTCGTCGTACAGTCCGACGGGGCTGAACCGCTGGACGAGCCCCATGCCGAGGCCGCCGGCCCAATACAGGGCCACGCCGAGGACGAAGCGGTCGACCGCAATACCGATCCACAGGGCGAGGATACCGGCGCCGAGCAGACCGTACGCGACGCGTTTGTAGCGTTTCCGTGAGGAGGGCCGGGTCGTCGCGGAGGTCGTGTGTTCGCTCATGGGTGGAGGTAAAGCGAGCGGGCGTCGGTGTAAAGCTCGCTTTACAGTAAAGGAGACTTTACGTTAGAAAATAAATCTGTCGCTGGCGATCAGTCCGCAGACATTCCACGACAGCGACGTCAGGAGTGCTTTTTGAGGGGTCACCACGACGGCGGCGAGAAGCCGGCGTCTTCGAGGATCGGCTTCCACCGCTTTTGAACCGAGAGCCGCGAGACGTCCATCGCGTCGGCGACGGCGGACTGCGAGCGCTCCTCGCCGCGGATCAGACTGGCGGCGTAGAGGCTGGCGGCGGCCGCGACGCGCTTCCCCCGGTCGTCGTCGGGCGCTCGCGAGAGGAAGAGGTCGACCGCGGTCGAGCGCGTCTCCGCGTCCAAATCGAGCGAGTCGCACGCCTTCTCGACCAGTTCGATCCACGCTTCGTTGTCGATTCGGTCGCTCGCCCGGTACACGCCCCGGGGTAGTCGAGCGAGGAACATAAACGGCCGCGGTCGCCGCACCGGTGCTGGCGCCGCTCCGCGGAGCCGACGGCGATCGCGTGCCCCGGACCGGGGGCGGCCACTCCCGAGCGCGGCCGCCGCCCTGAAGTTGCCCGCACACGTAGCGCGCGTATGTCGACGCAGACGTGGGACGAGATGCGGGTCCGAGCGCTCCACGACGACCTCGTGGCGCTGTACGAGCCGGTCGACCGAGTCGCCGAACACGGCGCGGACCCCACCGCCGAGCCGGGCGAGGGCGTCCGCCAGCTGGTGACGACGATCCTCTCGCAGAACGTCGCCGACGAGAACACGCGGCGCGCGTCGGAGGCGCTGTTCGACCGGTACGACGACTTCGCGGCGATCGAGGCCGCCGACCACGAGGAGCTGCGGGAAACGATCCGCGTCGCGGGCCTCCCGGACCAGAAGGCCGCGCGCATCCAGCGCGCGCTGACCGCGATCCGCGAGGAGACAGGCGGGGCGTACTCGCTGGCGTTCCTCGACGCGCTGCCGACCGAGGAGGCGAAGGCGTGGCTCACCGAGATCAAGGGCGTCGGGCCGAAGACCGCCAGCGTCGTGTTGAACTTCCACTTCGGGAAGCCGACGATGGCGGTCGACACCCACGTCGAGCGCGTCTCGAAGCGGTTCGGGCTCGTCCCGGAGTCGGCGTCGAACGAGCGCGCCCACGACGTGTTGGACGAACGCGTTCCCGACGAGCTGATCTACCCGCTCCACGTCCTCCTGATCCGGCACGGCCGGGCACACTGCTCGGCCCGCAACGCCGACTGCGACAACCCCGTCTGCGAGGCGTACTGCGACTGCGAGTTCTGCGAGTGAGGCCGCGGTCCGCCCCGCCGTCGCTTGGCCGCGTCGCGTCGGTAGCCGCGTCGACGCGATAGCTGGCCCCCGCGGCGTCCCGCGGACGCGGGACGCTGCCCGCGGTGCGCGAGACAAACCATTAGCGGCTCCCGGACGAAGCGTGTGTATGACACGCACGACCGTCGTCGCGGGAGTCGGTCCGGGGCTGGGATCCTCCGTGGCCCGCCGGTTCGCCGCCGACGGCGACGATGTCGCGCTGTTCGCTAGGTCGAGCGACTACCTCTCGTCGACCGCCGACGAGATTCAGGCGGAGACGCCCGGCAGTACCCTCCCGGTCGAGACGGACATCGCCGACCCGACGGCGGTCGCATCGGCATTCGAAACCGTTCGAGACGCCTTCTCGCCGGTCGACCGCTTGGTGTTCACCAGCGGGTCCCCGTCCGCCGGCGGCGGGATCGTAGACGTGGATCCGGCCGGGTTCCGCGACGTGATCGACACGCGTCTGCGCGGCGCGTTCCGGTGCCTTCGCGAGGCGGTCGACGACATGGTCGACGAAGGCGGTGGAACCGTCGTCGTGACCAGCTCCGGCCAGTCTCGGCGCCCGTCCGAGGACGTCGCCTACGCGGCGGCGCGCCACGGGACCCGCGGGCTCGTTCGCTCTCTCGCCGCCGACCCGCGGCTCGGAGAGGCCGACGTACAGGCGGTTCACCTGATCGTCGACGGCTGGATCGACAAGCCGTCGCTCCGCGATCGGTATCCGGACCACGACCGTTGGATGGACCCCGACCAGATCGCCGAGCGAATCCACGATATTGCGACGACGCCGGGGACGGTTCACGCGAACGAGATCGACCTGCGACACCCGCGGGACGAGCCGTCGTTCTGACCGGTCGCCGTCTTCCCGCGGCGGTCGCATCTCTCGAACCCGTAACGACAGGTATTTTTGACGTAGCCGGTCTACGAGTTACCGCGCGCGGGTTGCCGAGCCAGGCCAAAGGCGTAGCGCTTAGGACGCTATCCCGTAGGGGTCCGCCGGTTCGAATCCGGTCCCGCGCATTCGTCTCCGAGCACTTCGCGAGGAGACGTATCGCTCCGAAAATTCGAAGCAGGGAACGAAGAGAAGCGGAGTGACTGAGGTTCGAATCCGGTCCCGCGCATTCGTCTCCGAGCACTCCGCGAGGAGAGCAGTCCGACGTAGTTTTACTTGATACCGAGCGAAGCGGCGGCGCTCACCACACGCTTCCCCGATACAAGAACTGGAGGTGGTCGGCCGTCTCGGGCGGGACCCCCATCTCAACGAACATTTCTCGGAAGGCGGCGCGGACGGCGTCTTCCTCGAACGTCCGGGTTGCGCGCGTCTGCGCGTCGACCGCCACGCCGCCGTGGTAGTCGACGTGAACGCGGTAGGTGTAGCCGTCGACCTCGCGCGTCACGGTCGCGCGGGAGAGGACGAACTCGGCGCTGCCGAGCCGCTCGTCGCCAGCGTGATAGACGCGCTCGTGCCAGCCCGACCCGGGCGTGGAGGTCGCATTGACGGTCGTCGCGCGCGCCGTCAGGTCGTCGTAGGCGGCCCGGAAGGCGACCGGCTCGTCGACCTCGACGCTCGGCGTGCTCGCGCCGGGCTCGGTCGGGTCGCCCGTGCTGACCGCCGTTTCGATCTCCTCGACGTACGCCGCGGCGGTCGCCTCGTCCATCTCGAACAGCAGCGCGAGCCGGTCGACGAGCCACTCCTCGGGCGGCAGGTCGTCGACGGTGAGGTCGCCGTCGGCGTCGTCCGGGAACAGCGTCACGACGGTGATCCCCTCCTCGGCGTGGAACGTCGCCCACAGTTGGGCCGCCGACGCGTGGTCGTACGTGACTCTGAACGCCTCGTACTCCGGGCCGAGGTCGGCGTCGAGGTCATCGATCCCGGTCGGGTGGAACCCGCTCGATCCGACGCGTTCGACCGCGTAGCCGGCCGCGTCGGCTCGCTCCAGCGTATCCTCGTAAGCGAGGTCGGGGACGGTCACGCCGTCCGAGGTGTACGACGCCACGTCGGACCCGACCAGCACCCCGACGAAGACCGCGTACGCGGCGGCGACCGCGACGACGGTCCCGACGACGGCGACGGCGACCGGTCGCAATTTATTCACACTACTGATACGTTCCGCGAGGAGATAGCTGTACCGTCGTTTCCGGTGAACCGCTATCGCCGTTTACAACGGTCCGCCGCCGCTCACAGCGGGCCGTCGTCGACGAATCGCGCCGGGATCAGCTGACGGAGGAGCCGCGACGGGCCCGCGGAGAGCCCGCTAACGAGGAGGAAGCCGGTGAAGATGACGCCGAATCCGACGAGCGACCGCACCGAGAGCGTCTCGCCGAGCAGCGCCCAGCCACCCACCGCGGAGACGACGGGGACGAAGTAGAACAGGAGGTTCGCGCGCGTCGCGTCGGTCTCGTCGATCAGCGCGAAGTACGCGAGGTACGCGATCGCCCCGGAGAAGACGCCGACGTACAGCAGCGCCGCGATCGCGACGGGCGGCACCGACAGCCCGGAGACGGACTCCCCGGCGCCGATGCTTAGCGCGTGCGAGAGGGCGGCCGCCAGAGGGACTCCCCAGACGGTGCGGGCAGTGCTTGACAGCGTCGCGTCGGCCCGGCGGATCAGCACGGCGCCGAGCGCGCTCGTCACGGCGGCCGCGAAGAGCAGCGGGACGCCGAGGCCGCCGGCGAGCAGCGCCGAAGGGTCGGGATCGGCGACGAGGGCGACGCCGAACAGTCCGAGGCCCATCCCGACGAACCCGCGGACTGAGAGGCCGTCCTCGCCGAGCAGGACCGCGGCGAACACCGGCGTCAGGATCGGATTCAGGCTGAAGACGACGGCGGCCACGCCGCTCGTCACGTACTGTTGTCCGACGAACAGCAGGGCGTTCGTCAGCCCGATGACAAGCACGCCCGTCGCGACGATACCGGCGACGTCGCCGACGGTTCGGGGGCGCAGTTCCGCCCGCGAGAGTCGCGTCGCTGCGAACGCCGCGAGGACGACTGCGCCGATGTCGAACCGGACGGCGACGAAGAACAGCGGCGGGAGGTGTGCCAACCTGGCCTTCGCCGCGACGAAGGTGCCACCGAAGAGGAGGGCCGAGACGAAGAGCAGGGCGCCGGTGCGTCTGGTGAACACGTTACTGCGACACCCGCGTTAAATTGTCGAACGAACGATCGGATTGGAACGAGCTTCTCGGCACAAACAGATGTAACAGTCGGAGACCTATAACGAAATCCGGAAAATATTCCACGACGGGAAACGCGCAACACGTCGTGCCGATCGCTCACGGCGTGAAACCTCAACGGTGAGCGAAGCCGGTTTATTCCGGTGGACGCTTGATCGCGTATGGAGGCCCCGCTCGAGGAGATCGAGTTCCTCGCCCGCTCGACGAACCGCGTCGAGGTGTTACAGCTGTTGGCGTCGGCGCCGCAGACGCGGGCGGACCTCGCGACCGCCACGGGGGCGTCGCAAGCGACCCTCGGTCGGATCCTCGAGGACTTCGCCGACCGGTCGTGGGTCAGCCGCGACGGTGAAGAGTACGTCGCCACCGCGACCGGGGAGTTGGTGGCCGAGGGCGTCGAAGAGCTCGTCGCCCTCCTCGAGACGGAGGCCAAACTGCGGGACGTGGTGGCGTACCTGCCGACGGCCGAACTTGGGTTCGACCTCCGCCGTCTCGCCGACGCGACCGTGACCGTTCCGACGCGGACGCGACCGAGCGCGCCGCTCCAGCGCGTCCTCGACGCGATGGCGGGGGCGACGACGCTGCGCGCGTTCTCACACACGCTCAACGAACAGAGCCTCGCGACGGCCCGGGACCGGGTGGCCGCGGGCGAGCAGACGTTCGAGGCGGTGCTCTCGGCCGGCGCCATCGAGGCGCTCGCGGCAGACGACGTCCTCTGGAGGCGGCTTCGAACGCTGGCGGAGAGCGACGACGCGGAGATCCGCGTCCGTCGCGAGGAGGTCCCCGTCGCGGTCACCGTCGCCGATGACACCGTGTACCTGCTCGTCCGCGACGACGGGGGCATCCTCCGGGCGTCCCTCCACACCGACGATCCGGCGGTGCGCGAGTGGGCGGACCAGGCTTTCTCGGGGTACTGGAAGGCGTCCGACCCCTTCGACCCGACGGCGTTCGAGGAGTGAGTCCACGGATCCGGACGGCCGCGGCCCCGTCGCGGTTTGGGAGACGGGTCACGCGTCGACACCGTCGGTCCGACCCGGCAAAACCCACTTGTCCGCGGTACGCGTACCAGCGGTAATGGCCCCTCACGACGCGGAGTTGGCGATCGAGACGTGGCGGTTCCGGGACCGAGCGCTGCCGCGCGTGCCGCCGTCGGGGTGGGGGACGACCGACCGCCTCCGCGAGGCGGTGTGTCGCGCCGTGGCGTGTTCGGTCGACGGCGTCGAGCGCGTCGAACCGTTCTCGGGACCGGCGACCGAGCGCGAGCGCTTCGACGCGACCGTGACCGCGGACTCGATAGACCACGACCTCGTGCGCCTCGTGACGCCGGCGTCGGAGAGCGACGGAGAACAGAAGGAGTTCAGCGAATCGACGGAGCAGTTCGACCTGGACGAGGCCCTCGACCGGCTCTGACGGCCTCGGTGCGGTCGCTACTCGTCGTCCGGCGACGACACCCGCACGACCTGCTTGCCGATGTTGTCGCCGGAGAACAGTCCGAGGAACGCGTCCGGGGCGTTCCCCAGCCCGTCCACGACGCTCTCGCGGTGTTCGAGGTCGCCGCTCGCGACCCAGCGGGCGAGTCGCTCGCTCGCCTCGCCGAACCGCGTCGCGAAGTCGCCGACGAGCAGGCCCTCGACCTTCGCTCGCACCGGGATCAGCTGCGGGAGCTTCCGTGGTCCGGTCGGGACCGACTCGTCGTTGTAATGGGCGATCTGCCCGCAGACCGCGACCCGCGCGTCGATGTTCAGTCTCGTGAACACCGCGTCGGTGATCGGTCCGCCGACGTTGTCGAAGTAGACGTCGACCCCGTCGGGCGCAGCCTCGTCGAGCGCGGCGCGGTAGTCGTCCGTCGTCTTATAGTTGATCGCGGCGTCGAAGCCCAAGTCGTCGGTGAGCCACGCGGTCTTCTCGTTGCTGCCGGCGAACCCGACCACGCGGCAGCCGTTGCGCTTCGCGATCTGTCCGACGACCGAGCCGACCGCGCCCGCCGCGCCGGAGACGACGACCGTGTCGCCGGGCTTCGGCTCGCCGACTTCGAGGAGGCCGAAGTAGGCGGTCCGCCCGGGCATGCCGAGGACGCCGAGGTACGCCTCGGGGTCGGCGATCGCCGGGTCGACCGGGGCAACGTCGTCGGCGTCGAGCGTCGCGTAGTCGGCCCAGCGCCCCTCGCCCGTCACGAGGTCGCCCGCCTCGTACGCGTCGCTCTCGCTCTCGACCACCTCGCCGACGACGCCGCCTCTGAGCGCGTCGCCCACGTCCCACGGCTCGGCATACGACTCGGCGTCGCGCATCCGGCCGCGCATGTACGGGTCGACCGAGAGGTACCGGACGCGGACGAGCAGTTCGCCCGGTGCGGGCGAGGGAACGTCCGTCTCGCGCAGTTCGAAGCTGTCCTGATCGGGCTCGCCGGTCGGCCGCTCGGCGAGAAGCCACTCGCGGTTGGTGTTCGTCACGGCTCCCATTGGGGTATCGGACCGAATAGGGTTTGGACCCCAGCAGCCGTCGTGGGGATCCGGAAGCCGTCGGAGGCGCGGCGATTGGCGGTCCGGTGATGTAGTGGTCCGGGGGTGTAGCGGTCCAGCGGTCCGGAGAGGGGCCGGCTACCCGTCGCCCAGCGGGATCCGCAGGCGGCCGTCGGGCAGTTCGCCGCCGAGCCCCTCGACCGCGGTCCCGAACGCCGCGGAGCGCTCGGCGACCGTCTCTCGGACCCACTCGGCGACCTCGTCGTCCGCCAGCGCCGCGACCTCGTCGGCGATTTTGGTCGGGACGACGTCGAGGGCGACGAGGTCCCCGTCGCGGACGACGAGTTCGAAGAGCGCGCTCCGCTTGTTGTACACCCCCTCCCGGTCGCGGTAGCTGACGTAGTCGTCGACGAAGTCGCCGGCGTCGTAGACGATCGGAGACCCATCGTGTACCTCGACGCCCTGGAGGACGTGCGCGCTGTGGCCGTGGACGACGTCGACGCCGAGTTCGACGAGCCAGCGCCCGAACCGCTCGTGGACCGCGCGCGGTTCGGTCTCCCAGTTCGCGCCCCAGTGGAGCGAGGCGACGACGAGGTCCGGGTCCGCCTCGGCGACGCGGTCGAGTGCGTCGCCGACGAGGGCGCGCGTCTCGCGCACGCCGGGGTCGAGCCGCGCGAACGCCGTACCCGGGTCGGCGTCGGTCGCCGCGAACGCCGCGGACTGGTCGGTGAGGCCGAACGCGGCCACGGTGAGGTCGCCCGCCTCGAACGTCGCTGGGGCGAGCGCCCCGGCGGCGTTTTCGCCGGCGCCCGCACGGGCGATTCCGGCGTCGGCGAGGTGCCGCCGAGTGTCGCGGAGGGCCGGCTCCCGGTAGTCGAGGACGTGGTTGTTGGCGAGCGAGACGAACGACACCCCCGCCGCCTCCAGCGCGGGCACCGCGAACGACGGCGGCGACCGGAAGTAGTACGTCTTGTCCGGCCAGCGGCCGCCGCGGTCGGAGACGCAACACTCCAAGTTGCCGACGAACGCGTCGAGGTCGCGGAGTCGCGGGAGCGTCGACCCCCAAACCGCCGTCGGATCGTCGGCATCCGCCCAGCGGTTGGCGACGCTCCGTCCGAGCATCAGGTCGCCGACGAGGCCGATTCGGGCGGCGGTTCCGTTTCCGGCGTCGCCGTCGGTGCCGCCCGCGTCGGCTCCGCCGCGGTCGTCAGCGTTCGCGGGCGAGGAGCCCCCCGCACAGCCGGCGACCGCGCTGATTCCGGCGACGCCGGAGGCGAGGACCGTCCGACGGGTGACCATCGTCCGGGGTCTCGGAGAGCGGCGACTTCAACGCTCCGGACGGGGCAGAAGGAGGGGAGAGGGGCGTCGTCGGGAGCGCGTCACGCGACGGCGACGCCGTTGCGCGTGAGGTAGTCGCTCGCGGCCTTGATTTCGACCGGGCTGCCGATGATCCGGTACCGTTCCGCCGTCTCGACGACGGTGACCGTGAACCGGTCTTCGAGGCACTCCCGGTGGCCGTCGAGCGCGTGGCGCGGGAGGACGATCTGCGTACTGTCGCGGAGGCTCGACGGATCTGGCATTCGGCGTGCCGAGTGATTATTCGTCGTCGATATAACCGTGTCGAAGTATCGGCGCGCCAACCACTCGTTCGGCGGCGACGCCCCCGTTCGCGGACCGCTGTCGGGGGATTCGATTCGCGGCGGCGACCCGACGACGGCCCGGCGATCCGAAGGAACACCTTTAACGAGCCGAGCGGCCGAGAGACGGGTAATGGGACTGGAGGAGGAAATCGAAGACCTCCGCGAGGAGATCGCCAACACGCCCTACAACAAGGCCACGGAGGCCCACATCGGGCGCCTGAAGGCGAAGCTCGCGGAGAAAAAGGAGAAGCTGGAGAACCAGTCCTCCGCCGGCGGCGGCCACGGCTACGCGGTCGAGAAGCACGGTGACGCCACGGTGGCCTTGGTCGGGTTCCCGAGCGTCGGCAAGTCGACCCTCATCAACGCCCTCACCAACGCCGACAGCGAGGTCGGCTCCTACGAGTTCACGACCCTCGACGTCAATCCGGGCATGCTGCAGTACCGCGGCGCGAACATCCAGATCCTCGACGTGCCGGGGCTGATCGAGGGCGCGGCGGGCGGCCGCGGCGGCGGGAAGGAGGTCCTCTCGGTCGTCCGGACCGCGGACCTGGTCGTGTTCATGCTCTCGGTCTTCGAGATCGAGCAGTACGACCGCCTGCGCGAGGAGCTGTACGCGACGAACATCCGCCTCGACACCGACCCGCCGAACATCAACATCCGGAAGACCCACAAGGACGGGCTCGGCGTGACGATGAGCGACGACGTGAGCCTCGACGAGGAGACGATCAAGCAGGTCCTCCGCGAGTACGGCTACGTCAACGCGAAGGTCACCATCCCCCACGACCTCACGATCGACGAGCTCGTCGACGCCGTGATGGACAACCGCGAGTACCTCCCCTCGATGGTCACCGTCAACAAGGCGGACCTCATCGAAAAGAGCTACCTGCCGACCGTGAAGGAGGAACTCCGCGACCGCGACCTCGACCCCGACGACGTGCTCTTCATCTCGGCCGAGAAGGAGCTCGGCCTCGACGGGCTCAAAGAGCGGCTCTGGGAGGAACTCGGGGTTATTCGGATTTATATGGACAAGCCGGGGCGCGGCGTGGACTACGAGGAGCCGCTCATCCTCTTCGAGGGCGACACCGTCGGCGACGCCTGTACGAAGCTGGGCGGCGAACTCGACGAGCGGTTCAAGTTCGCGCGCGTCTCGGGCGAGAGCGCCAAGCACGACGACCAGCAGGTCGGGAAGAGCCACGAGCTGGCGGACGAGGACGTGCTGCGGATAGTCGCGCGGAAGTAGATTTTCGACCTGACGGCGGCAGTAAAGCCGCTTGAAATTCCACCCTTCGTGAGACGCGGCCAGCGAGTCGACGGGGACTGCCGCCAAAGCCCCAGCCGCGTCGGCCGGCCGCCGCTTCGCTCCGGCCGCCCGACACCAGCGAGGGACCGTCGGTCCCTCTGGCAGCCGGCGCGTAGCGCCGGCGACCTCGCACGCGCTCCTCGCGCCCCATTGGCGCTCGGAGGCGCGCGCCACCGCACCATCGGACCGGCTCATATTCGATACGTCTCCGCGCCCGACCGAAAGGCGCTTTTCGCGGGGCCGCGACCGTCGGGTATGCTCACGGTCGCGCTCGCGGGCAAGCCGAACGCCGGCAAGTCCACCTTCTACACCGCCGCCACGATGGCCGACGTCGACGTCGCGAACTATCCGTTCACGACCATCGACGCCAACCGCGGGGTGACCCACGTCCGGACGCGCTGCCCGTGTCTCGACCGCGACGAGCGCTGCGAGAACGAGAACTGTCGCGACGGGAAGCGCTACGTCCCGATCGAACTGCTCGACGTGGCGGGACTGGTCCCCGGCGCGCACGAGGGGAAGGGCCTCGGCAACCAGTTCCTCGACGAACTGACGAACGCGGACGTCGTCCTGAACGTTGTCGACGCCTCGGGGGCCACGAACGCCGAAGGCGAACCGGTCGAGGTCGGGAGCCACGACCCCCTCGACGACGTGGACTTCGTCGAGGAGGAGATGGACCTGTGGCTCGCCGGCATCGTCGACCGCAACTGGGAGAGCGTCGAGCGGAAGTCGCGCTCGCCGGACTTCGACCTCGAAGCCGCGCTCTCGGACATGCTCACCGGCTTCGGCGCGACCGAGCGGGACGTGACCGCGGTGCTGCGCGGCTTGGAGTACCCCGACGATCCGAAGGCGTGGACCGACGACGACCGCGAGGCGCTCGCGCGGGCGGTCCGCCGGCGCACCAAGCCCATCGTCGTCGTCGCGAACAAGGTCGACGCGGCCCCCGACGACGCGGTCGAGCGGATCCGCGAGGGGACGGACAAGCCCGTGGTCCCGGCGACCACCGACGGAGAACTGGCACTGCGCCGCGCCGCCGACGCCGGCGTCGTCGACTACGACCCGGGCGACGGGTCGTTCGAGATCGTCGGCGACGTCTCCGACGACCAGCGCGCCGGCCTCGACGCCCTCCGCGAGTCGATGACGGCCCACGACGGAACGGGCGTTCAGTCGGCGCTGAACGCGGCCGTCTACGACCTGCTCGACCGGATCACGGCCTACCCAGTCCAGGACGCCGGCAAGTGGACGGACGGCACGGGCAACGTCCTCCCGGACGCGTTCCTCCTGCCCGCGGGGTCGACCCCGCGGGACCTCGCGTACGCGGTCCACTCGGACATCGGCGAAGGGTACCTCCACGCGGTCGACGCGCGCGCTTCGCGCCGGATCGGCGAGGACCACGAGCTGACCGAAGGCGACGTGGTGAAGATCGTCTCGACCGCCGGACCCTAATCGGGACCGCGGCGGGCGTCGATGGGCGCATCGCCCCCTCGCTTCACTCCACCGACCGCGCGTACGTCACCTGCTTGGGCTCGAAGCCCGCGTCCCGGTAGAAGCGCCGCGCGCCGTCGTTGCCCCACTCGCAGGAGACGGTGAGGTAGTCGCGGTCCGCCTCGCGGGCCAACTCCTCGACCCGCTCGACGACCGCGGTGCCGTACCCCTCGTTCCGGTGTTCCGCGTCGATTTCGAGGTTCACGATATCGAGGTACCGGCCCCGCTCTCGGGCGGGCCGGGTGCCCGTTTCGAGGGTGGTGAACCCGACCGTCTCGCCGTCGACGGCGACGAGGTAGTCGGTCACCGACGGGTCGTCGAGGTGCGCGCGGAAGCCGTCGTCCGCGACCGCCCCGGCGTCCTCGTGGCGTATCTCGTTCAGCGACGAGTACGCCTCCATCGCCGTCGCGAGGTCGTACCACCTGTCGGCGAGCGCGCCGAGGTCACCCTCGTCGGCTTCGACGAGTTCCATGTCGGCTCGGCGTGGCGAGGAGTCTTCAGCCTTGGCTCCGCGTGCGACGGCGTCGCGTGCCTTGGTCCCCGTCGCCCGCCGCCGTGCGACCGACAGGCACATCCGGATCGCCCGAGACGGACGGGTAGAGAGCGGCCATGCTCGGGCTCGAACACGACTTCCGGATCGTCGACACCCGCGCGACCCTCGACCCCGACGAGTCGTCGGTCGCCACCCACGGGCGGGACATCTCGCCGGAGCGACTGGAACGGGAAATGCTCCAGGCCGGGATCGTCCGCGCGGTCGCGAGCCCCGGCCAGCGCGCCGCCGGGCGGAGCTACCTCCGCGCGAACAACGCGGTCGCGCGCCTGTCGATCGACCGCCCGTTCGTCGCGTTCGCCCGGCTCAACGGCCCCCGCGACCCGGGGACCGGGCCCGTGTCGGCGGTCCGGAACCTCCGCGCCGAGCGCGGCGACCACCACGCCCGGCCGGACGACGTCGAGCAGTACTCCTACGACGACCGCTTCCACGGCTTCACGCTGGCCCCCCACGTCGACGGGCTGCCGAACGAGGACGTGCTGACGCGGCTGGAGGACGCCGACCTCCCACTCTTCGTCTACGCCGGCCGGAAATTCCCGCCCGAGGCGGTCGAGACGGAGCTGCTGGACTACGACCTGCCGGTCGTGCTGGGGAGCTTCGGCGGCTACCCGCTGGACGCCGACCTGATGAACGAGACGCTGGACCTGCTCGACGAGTACGACCGGGTGTACGTCGACACGAGCGCCGTGCGCTACCGAGAGGTGCTCGAACGCGGCGTGTTGGAACACCCCGACCGCGTCCTCTTCGGCTCTGGGGCGCCCGACGTCCACCCGAACGTCGGCGTGATGGAGGTGCTCACGCTCGACGTCTCCGAGGACCTGATGCGTCGCGTGCTGGCGAAGAACCCCGCCCGGCTCGTCCCGGCGCTCGCCGAGGGCGCCGACGTCTGAGGCGGGAGTCCCGGGCTCCGCCTTCGCCGCCGAAGCGACGGCCACTTGTCGCGCCGCGGCCGACCGGCGAGCATGAGCGACGCAGACGCCCCGAGCGAGCCCGCCGCGGGCGACGCCCTCGACGACGGCGAGCGCGACGTCGACGACACCCGCGTCGAAGTCGTCCGCGCGACGGGCCACGAGCACGTCTCCGCCGAGCACGCGAGCACGTTCGAACTCACGACCGACGACTGGCTCACCCCGGCGGGGGACTGTATCGTCGGCGTCGAGGCCGACCGGACCCCCCGAGACTTTTCGGCCGAGTTCCGCGAGGCGTGTCGGGACGCGGACGCGACGATCGAGGCGACGCTCGTCGTCGACGCGGGCGACGAGACGTTCGAGCAGACGATCACCGGCCGAGGCGACCCGGACCTCGCGCTGCTCGACGACCGCTCGATGGTCGGTCGGACGAGCGACTACACGGACGACGAGCGGACGATCCTCGTCGACGGCGACGGCGCCGCCGCCGACCTCGACCGCGACCTCGTCGCCACGCTGGCCGACGGGGCCGACCTCACGCTGCGGCTCGAAGTCGAGCCCGCCGAGTGACGCGGCCGGCCACGCCGTCGTCCACGAATGGCTAAATCGGGAGCTCGGCGTCCGCCCCGACCACGCGGTCGGGCTCGGCGGGCGCGCGCCAGTCGGTCGTCCGCTCCAGTAGCTGTACCACCATCCGGCCCGTCACGCCCCAGACGGTGTAGCCGCCGACGTGGAAGTAGTGGACGCGGTGGTCGCCGTACTCCGGGTGGTCGACGCGGCGTTCCGACTCGTAGTTCGCGGGGTCGGTGAGCGCGTCGACCGGGAGGACCGCCACCTCCGCGACCTCCGACTCATCCGGGACGTACTCGCGGTCGGGTGCGACGCCGACGAACGGCCGGACCGCGTACTGCGACGAGGTGCGCGTGTCGTCGAGCCGGCCGATCACGTCGACCTCCGACGACCGCATCCCGACCTCCTCGTCGGCCTCGCGCAGCGCGGTGTCCGTCAGCGTCCGGTCGATCGGCTCGCGGCCGCCCCCGGGGAAGCTCATCTGTCCGGGGTGCTCGCCGAGGTGCGCGGCGCGCTTGGTGAACAGCAGGTGGGCGTCGCCGTCGCGCGCGATCACCGGCGCCAACACGGCCGCCTCGCGCCGCCCGGCGAGCGACTGCGGCGCGTGGCGGCGCACCCCCGACAGGTCCATGGGCGACGTAGGCGACGCGAGGCGGTTAACGTTTCCCCGGATTCCATCTGTGCGGGACGTGACCGGGGTACACGTTCGGGGCGGACGCGGCGCTGCGGTCGGGTTCGGACCTTTTAAGCCCGCGACACCCGCTTTCGAGAGTAATGAGCGACGACGACCAAGAGCTCGGGATCACCGAGTCCAAGACGCACAACACGGGCGAGTGGTACGCCGAGGTCGTACGAAAGGCCGGCCTCGCCGACTACGGGCCGGAGGGGATGAGCGGCTTCATCGTCACCCGTCCGCGGGCGTACGCGGTCTGGGAGCGGCTCCAGGGGTTCCTCGACGCGAAGTTCAAGGACACCGGCGTCCAGAACGCCTACTTCCCGATGTTCATCCCCGAGTCGTACCTCGAACGGGAGAAGGACATCGTCGAGGGGTTCGATCCCGAGGTGGCGTGGGTCGACGAGGCGGGCAACAAGGAGCTCGAGGAGCGGCTCGCGGTCCGGCCCACCTCCGAATCGATCATCACGCCGTACATCAGCCAGTGGGTGCGGAGCCACCGCGACCTCCCGCTGCGCGTGAACCAGTGGTGCTCGGTCGTGCGCTGGGAGGCGACAGAGACGAAGCCCTTCTTCCGGACGAAGGAGTTCCTGTGGCAGGAGGGCCACACGGCGCACGCGACCCGCGAGGACGCGTGGGCGGAGACGATGACCCGGCTCGACCAGTACGAGTCCGTCTACGACGACCTGCTGGCGATGCCCGTCCTGAAGGGGCAGAAGCCGGACCACGACAAGTTCCCCGGCGCGGACACGACGACGACCGTCGAGGCGCTGATGCCCGACGGGAAGTCGGTCCAGGCGGGCACCTCCCACCACCTCGGGCAGTCGTTCGCCGAGGCGTTCGACATCACCTACTCGGACGAGGACGAGGAGGAGCGCGTCGCCCACACCACCTCGTGGGGGCTCTCGTGGCGCGCGCTGGGCGCGCTGATCATGACCCACTCCGACGAGCAGGGGCTCGTCTTGCCTCACACGGTCGCGCCCACGCAGGTCGTCGTCGTCCCCATCTGGCAGGAGGACACGAAAGAAGACGTCCTCGACTACGCCGAGGGCGTGGCCGACGACCTCGACGATGCCGGGATCCGGGTCGAGCTCGACGACCGCGACGAGCGCAACCCCGGGTTCAAGTTCAACGAACACGAGCTTAACGGGATCCCTCTCCGGATCGAGATCGGTCCCCACGAGGTCGACGACGAGGAGCTCACGCTGGTCCACCGGCCCGACGGCGAGAGCGTCGAGGTCGACCGCGAGGCCGTCGCCGAGACCGTCCGCGACCAGTTCGACGAGATATACGCCAAGCTGTACGCGACCGCGGAGGAGACCCTCGACGACGGCGTGCGCGAGGCCGACGACCGCGCCGAGATCCTCGGCACGCTCGGCCAGCACGGCGGCTACGTGAAGGCGCCGTGGTGCGGCGACGAGGCCTGCGAGGAGCCGATCAAGGAACCGATGGCCGCCGAGATCGTGATGGTCCCGTTCGACGACGAGGACCCCCTCGCCGACGGGGACCACGAGGAGACGTGCGCGATGTGCGACGACGCCGCCGAGCGGACGGCGTACTTCGCGAAGACGTACTGAGTCGCGACGGCGCGTCCTCCGCGGAGGCGACCCGCAGTTGTCACTCGTTTTTCAGGAATCGAGCCGTCCCGGTCTCGTCGGGCGATTAATCCGCGTTGATCCGGCTTAACGGAGTTCCGGATATATACGATCGGAGGGCATAAACGCCGGTAATGAACCGCTGGATTGCGAGTCTCGTCGTCGCGGCCGTCGCCGCGGCCCTGATCGTCGGAGCCGCCGCCGCCGCGCCGGCGGGCATGGTGACCGCACAGACCGACCCGGAGAACGGGAGCGGTGGGGACTCGGGCGCCGAGAGCGCGAGCGGCGTGAACGCGACGGGCGACCTCAGTCCCGGCGAGCGGCTCGCCGGCGTCGTCGGCGTTCAGGGCGCGGAGATCGAGGGCGAGGTCGAATCGCGAGCGTTCGAGGTCGCGCTCCGGGAGTCCGAGACCAACGAGAGCCGCGCCGCCGTCGTCGCGGAGCGGCTGAACCGGACCGCGGAGCGCCTCGCGGAGCTGGAACAGCGACAGGACGAGCTCCGCGAGCGCCGCGAGGCCGGGGAGCTGAGTCAGGGCGCGTACGCCGCGCGGATGGCGACGACGATCGCGCGGATCGAGACGCTCTCGCGGGGGCTGAACCGGAGCGCGAGCGCGGCCGCCGAACTCCCCGCCGCCGTCCGGAACGAGACGGGCGTCGACAACGAGCGGCTGGCGACGCTGCGCGAGCGCGCGAACGAACTCAGCGGCCCCGAGGTCGCCGCCATCGCCCGCGGCGTGGCGGGCAAAGACGTCGGCGGACCGGTCGCCCCCGGGCGGCGCGGCCCGCCGGGCAACGGGACCGCACGCGGCCCGCCCGTCGACGCCGGCTCACCCGGGATGGGGCGGCCCGGAGGAGATTCGGGAAATCGATCGGCCGGGCCGCCGGGAGCGAGCTCGGGGAACGGATCGATGGGAACGCCCGGGGCCGGTTCGGGAAAGGGTCCGGGCGGTGAGCCCGGTAACGGGTCCGTCGGACCGCCGGCGTCGGGGAGCGCGAACGGGACCGGAGCCGTCGCCGCGGACGGCCCGAACCGGTCCGACCCCCCGGGATCCGGCACCGCGACCGGCGGCGGAGCCGGCAACGCGTCGACCGGCGGTCCGACTGACCCGGGGAGCGAACCTGGGGGTGAAAGCGGGCCGAGCGATGACGCCTCCGACGGAAACGGTTCAAGCGACGACGCCTCTGACGGAGGCAGTTCGAGCGGCGCCTCCGACGGAAACGGTCCGAGCGGCGGCCCCGACGGAAACAGTTCGAGCGGCGGCGCGGGCGCCCCGCCGACGACCGTCGGCAGTCCGTCTCGCCTCGATGCGTGAAGTCGGTGGCGCCGTGAACCCGCACACACCCGCCGCCCCGCTGGCGGCGGCACCGCGTAGCCGTTCCGCATGGGAAGGAATTTACCGGCTCTCCGTGTGGCGTAGGACGTGAAGCGAGCGCCGGTCCTCCTCGCCGTCGTCGCACTCCTCGGGGCCGTCGGTCTCGCCCTCGCCGCCGGCGGCGCGGGCGCGGTCCCGTTCGAGGGCGGCTTCGCACAGATGGACGTCGAACCGGACGACGTGTCGATGGCGGTCGCCGTCCAACCGGACGGCGACGCGCAATGGACCGTCGAGTACCGGATCCGGCTCGGCACCGACGAGGAGGAGCGGGCGTTCGAGCAGCTTCGCGCCGACGTGGAGAACGACACGGACGCGTACACGGCCCGGTTCCGCGACCGGATGGCCTCGACCGCGGCGACCGCCGAGTCGGCGACAGGGCGCAACATGACCGTGTCGAACGCGACCGTCACCGCCGAGCGGCGCGAACTCCCGCAGGCGTACGGCGTGTTGACCTACCGGTTCGAGTGGACGAACTTCGCCGCCGTCGACGGCGACCGGCTGCGCGTCGGCGACGCAGTCGACGGGCTGTTCCTCGACGGCTCCTCGTCGCTTATCGTCTCGTGGCCGGACGGGTATCGCCTCGGAGAGACGACGCCGGAGCCGAGCGAGGTCCGGGAGGGGTCCGTCGTCTGGAACGGTCCGGTCGACTTCTCGGCCGGCCAACCGCGGATCGCGGTCGCACCCGCCGGGCCGCTCTCGGGGGTGCCGACCGCCGGGCTCGTCGCTCTCTTCGCCGTGCTCGTCGTCGCCGGAACAACCGCCTATCGGCGGCGCAACGCCGGGGACGACGGCGGAGAGGGAGTCGTCGCGACCGACACGGCGGTCGGAAGCGAGACCGCCGGGAGCGAGACTGCCGCGAGTGACGAGACTGCCGCGAGTGACGGGGCTGCCGCAAGCGACGAGTCGGGACTCGGCGGAGACGGCGACGCGGACACCTCCGGTGAGAGCGACGACGAGGCGGACGCGGCGCCGACCGTCGACAGCGACCTGTTGAGCAACGAGGAGCAGGTGCTTCGCCTCATCGAGTCACAGGGCGGTCGGATGAAACAGAAGCAGGTGGCCGAGGAGCTGGACTGGACCGCCGCGAAGACGAGTCAGGTGGTGACGGGGCTCCGCGACGAGGGCGACCTCGACGGCTTCCGGCTGGGGCGGGAGAACGTCCTCTCGCTGCCGGAGTTCGAGCCGGACGGGGATGCGAGCGGCGAGGACGCGGAGAGCGAGGTTGGCGACGACGCCGGGGGAAGCGACGCCGACGGAGGCGACGGGAACGACGCCGCCGGGAGCGACTGATCGGATCGACGACGGGCCGAGACCAGGCGGTGACAGATCCGGCTACAGATCCCGGGAACGGCCGATATGACACAGTTCACCGCCACACTCGCACTCGCCCGGCGAGTCCGTTCGCCGACCGCATTTGAAACACTCGTACACTTCTTCGCCGTGATGCTCGTATTCTGGTCGCATATCTGCGCATACGGCTCCATGGTACATAGACCCACACCTAATATTCTTTTGATAATATAAATCTGATATCGCACAGCGGTGACGGAACGATCAGAAAGAGGCCGATCACGGAGGACGACGGCGCGCACGGCCGCGGCTCTCGGTCGGAAGACGATTCGGTAGAAGAGCCGGAGGAGGGATTTGAACCCTCGACCTATTCCTTACGAAGGAATCGCTCTGCCAGCTGAGCTACCCCGGCGCTCATCACACAATTCCCGGACGGAAAAATAAGGGTTCCGAAACGGGGACGCAACGGGGACGCGGCAGGAGCCGAGCCGCGCGCTGGAAGTGGCGCGCGCCCGATACGAATAAGACGAACGTCACAATCGTTCCCATATTACATCTATAAACACACAGGAAACCAGAACACAATACAATTGTATAAGGAAAAAGACTAAATACTCGTTCGGACTTCAATTTGAATGTGCTGACACCGTCCGCGTGCCGAGACGGCGGGGATCGAATCCCTCGGCGGTGCGTGCCCGGTCGGAGCCCGTACCGGGCGGCAAGGGTCTCGTCGGTCGTCTCCCCAACCGCGACTCGGCGCGGCCGTCATCCCCAGTAGCGTTCCGCCGCGGCTACCGTGTGAAACGCGTCACCGACGCGCCAAGCGCAAAATCGCCTCTGGTCCGCCGACCGTCGCCGCGGCCGCTTGTCATGTGACGGGCCCCGGCCGCTCCGCCCCGACCCCCCTCGGGGCGGCGCGGCGTTTTCGCTGTCTCGACGACGGATCGCGAGCGGCGCCGCCGCTCTCCGTCCCGTTCGACGCTACGCGAACAGCCGCCGCGCGCGGCGCACCGCGGCGGAAAGGCCGCCGTATCCGGCGCCGACGACCCCCGCGAGGCGCACCTCGGCGGGCGCGACGCCGAGGCGGTGTGAGACCGGACCGGGGCGCGCGTCGGCGCCCGCGATCGCGACCGTTCGTCCGCGGACCCTGACCTCGGCGGTGAGGTCCCCCAGTCGCAGTTCCCTGACCGCGAGGTCCGAGGCAGCGTCGCCCGGGAGGCGGCGGGCGACGCGGAGGGCGTCACCGACGCTCTCTACTTCGAGGAACAGGCGCCGCTCGGTAGCGTGGACCGACACATCGACCCCGTCGACGGAGAGCGTCAGGTCGTCGGTCTCGACTGCGAGGGCGGCGTGAGACTCAGTCCCGCTCACGGGTCGTGACGCGGACGCCGCCGTCGACGCGCCACTCGGCGTGTTCGACGTCGTCTCCCGTCCCGCTCGGCACCTCGACGGTCATGTCCTCGAACTGGTAGTGTATCTCGGCGTTTCGACCGGTCAAGCGGTCGTAGAGCCCCATCGCCAGCTCCGGCCACGTGGTCGTCTCGTCGATTCGCTCTTCGGGGTCTGCGGCGTCGCTCATACGAAGACATGTTAGATAGTTACACTCATAAGTATATTCCCTGACGTGTCTGCCTCGGTTCGTCGGGCGCGCGGAGCGGCCGGATCAGTCGGCGTCGCGCGTCAGGCGAGCGTCGAGACAGACGTTGTGCTCGTGGGGGGCGTACGACCGGACGACCCGCTCGGTCTCGACGGTGACCGCGTAGTCGTCGCCCGCGGCCGCCTCGATCGCGCGCCGCCCCGGGCCGAAGGGGTCGTCCTCGTGTTGGATGTCGTAGTAGTGGATCACGCAGTCGTCGCCGGCGAGCGCGACGGCGGTGTCCAAGAACTCGTCCGCGGAGTGGGGGAGGTTCATCACGAGGCGTTCGGCGGTGTCCGCGTGGGAGTCGGCGAGGTCGCGCACGTCGCCGCTGATCGCGGTCACCCGGTCGGTGACCCCGTTGCGCGCGGCGTTCTCGCGGAGGTACTCGACCGCGCGCTCGTTGAGATCGCAGGCGACCACGTCGGCGCCGCGGGACGCCATAGGTACCGCGTACGGGCCCACGCCGGCGAACATGTCGATCGCCGACTCTCCGGGGTCGACCTGCTCGGCCACGCGGTGACGCTCGGTCGCGAGCCGCGGGGAGAAGTACACCGCGGCGACGTCGAGCGCGAACTCGTGGCCGTACTCGCGGTGGACCGTCTCCGTGTCGTCGCCGACCAGCACGTCCCAAGAGCGGACCCGCAACTCGCCCACGATCGGCGACGCGCGGTTGAGGACCGTCTCGCAGGGCACGTCGGAGGCCGCGACGGCGTCGGCGATCTCGCGGGCGCGCTCGTCGTCGTCCTCGTCGACGATGACGATGTCACCGAGCCGCTCGATAGAGGGCTCGTATCCCAGGATGTCGGCGGGCGTCGTGGGGCGGTCCCGTCGCTCGGCGTCGCGCTCGACGATCCGGTCGGCGAACGCAGCGGGCACTAGTTCGCGGTCCGCGACGGGGATGTAGATCGTCTCGCCGTCGACGGCGATCTGGTGGTCGCCGTCGAGGGCGTCGACGTCGGCGAGCCGGCTCCGGACGGTCTCGCCGCGCTCGCGGGCGACGGCGACGCAGGGGACGCTCATCGTCGGAGGGACGCGGTCGAGCGAATAAACGGTGACGCTTCGCGAGCCGGACGGCGGGGACCCGAGCGGCCGGAGTCACTCCGCCGGCTCGGCACCGCTCGCGGCCGCGACGGCGTCGAGCAGCTCCCCGTCGTCGACGTCGTCGGCGACGGGGACGACGCGGTCCGCGGCCGCCGCGACCTCGGCGTTCGGGCCGTTCGCTGTCGGGGCGACGTCGCCGTCCGCCGCGACCACGAGCGTCGCGTCGGCGTCGGCCGCGAGGTCGCGCGCCGCAGCGAGCGCCTCCGGGGAAGGGTCCTCGAATGGGGGCGCCGTCACCGCTGTCGCGCCCGCGTCCGCGGCGGCGCCGGCGGCCGCGTCTCCCTCGGGGACTACGCCGACGGAGGGCTCGTGGCCCGCGGCGGCCAGCCGGGCGACGACGCGCGCGCCCGACCGCCCCGAGCCGATCACGTGGACGCTGCGCGGCTCGGCGTCGCTCTCCGGGAACGCAGTGACCGCGGGCGTCCCGGTGGCCGGGTTACGACCGACGAACGCCTCGGCGTCGAAGGCCGCGCCGACGGCGGACGCCGATAGCACCGACTCGGGCGGCCCGGCGGCCTGAACCCCGCCGTTCGCGATGACGACCACCTCGTCGCAGTAGCGGGCCGCGGCGTCGAGGTCGTGGATCGCGGCGATCGCTCCCCGGTCGCCGCCGTCGACGAACTCGCGGACCAGTTCGAGCGTCTCGACCGCGTGGTGTACGTCGAGGCTGGCGGTCGGCTCGTCGAGGAGGAGGAGCGGCGCCGCCTGCGCCAGCGCCCGCGCGAGCAGCACGCGCTGGCGCTCGCCGCCCGAGACCTCGGTGATCGACCGGTCGGCGAAGCGCTCGACATCGGCGGCCGCCATCGCGGCGTCGACCGCGGCGTCGTCCTCGGTCCCGTGCGCGTCGAAGCGCCCGAGGTGGGGCGTCCGACCCATCTCGACGACGTGGCGCACCCGGAAGTCGAACGAGAGGTTCGTCGTCTGCGGGACGCTCGCGACGCGCCGACCGACCTCACGGGCCGACAGCGACGACGCCGGGTCGCCGCCGAGGCGCACGGTCCCGGCGTCCGGCTCGACCGCGCCGGTCACCGCGCGCAGCACGGTGGTCTTCCCGGCGCCGTTGGGCCCGACGAGGCCGACGAGCGAGCCGGGCTCGACCCGGAGGTCGACGCCGGAGACGACGTCGAGGTCGCCGAACGAGACGGCCACGTCCGCGGCCGACAGCAGCGGCGCGTCGCCGAACGAGAGCGCCGTGTCGGGGAGGGCCTCGGAACCGTCGCCGCCGCCCGCGGCCGACGCGGCGGAGTCGGCCGCGCCCGTCGTCTCGGCGTCGACGGTGGGATCCGCACTCACAGCTCCGTCACCTCCCGGGTCACGAGCAGGTAGACGAAGAATGGCGCGCCGACCGCGGCGGTGATGATCCCGACCGGGTACTCCGCGGCCGCGGAGCGCGCGACGGTGTCGGCCGCGACGAGGAACGTGCCGCCCGCGAGTGCCGCGGTCGGGAGCAGCGTCCGGTGGTCGGGCCCGACGACGAGCCGGAGCATGTGGGGGACGATGAGACCGACGAACCCGATCACGCCGGCGAACGCGACCCCGGCGGCCGTGACGAGCGCCGAGGCAGCGAGCAACACCCGCTTCGTGCGCTCAACCGCGATCCCCAGCCCCCGTGCCTCCTCCTCGCCGAGCAGGAGGACGTTGAGGTCACGGGCGTACGCGAGCAGCAGGAGGAACAGCGGCGGCACGACGGCGGCGGTGACGGCCACCTCGCTCCACGCCGCGCCCGAGAGGTGGCCCATCAGCCACGCGACGATCTGCCGGAGCGACTCCCCCGCTTGGAGCTGGAGGTAGGAGACGACCGCGCCGAGGAACGTCTGGACCGCGACGCCGGCGAGCAGGAGGGTGGCGACGGGAGTCCGGCCGTTCCGGGTCGCGATGGCGTACACGCCGAAGGCGGCGACCAGCGCGCCGACGAACGCGAAGAGGCTCGTCCCCGCGCCCCGCGAGAGCGCGACCTCGACGGGGCCGACGAGCGGGAGCGCGACGGTCGCGGAGAGCGCGGCGGGGAAGACGATGAACGCCACCGCGCCGACCGCCGCGCCCGACGAGACGCCGATGATCGACGGGTCGGCCATCGGGTTTCGGAAGAACCCCTGCATCACCGTGCCGGCGGCCGCGAGCGCGAAGCCGACGAGCGCGGCGAGCAGGATCCGCGGGAGCCGCACGCCCACGACGATCCGCTGGTGGACGGAGTCGACGGGGAACGCGAACGGCGACGCGAACGCGAGGTCGACGCCGGGGAGCGTGAGGGGACCGACGCCGGGGACCGGCAACGGGCCGACACCGCTCGCGCTCGCTTCGATTCCGGAGGGCACCGCGAGCGCGTTCAACACCGACTTCACCACCGTCTCAGGCGGGATACGGACGGGACCGATCGCGGCGCTGACGACGACGACGACTGCCAGCAGCGCGGCTATCGCCGCCGACCACGCCGCCGAGCGAGCCCAGGGTCGCATGCGTTCTCCAACACAACTTGTAGTAGATAAATACTTATTGGACGAGTCCGGTCCTCAATTCGATGTGAAATAGCTTCGCAATTGCGATGGCCGCGTTGGTGGCGACCGCCCTGATCGGCGGCGTCGCCGGGACCGCCGCGGGCGCACAGCCGACAATAGCGACGGACAGACCGAGCGCGAGCGCGCAGTTGACCGGGGGCGCGCAACCGGCTGCGGGCGCGCAATCGGCTGCGGGCACACAGCCGGCGGTCGGGTCCGCGGCCGGGGCGGGGGCCGCCCCCGCACAGACCGACGGCGCCTGCGGCTTCCCGCTCAATGCGACCGACGCGACCGGGACCACGATAACGCTGGAGGAGCGTCCCGAGCGGATCACGACGCTCAACCCGTCGGCCGCGCAGACGCTGTGGGAGCTCGGCGAACAGGACCGCGTCGTCGGCGTGAGCCGGTTCGCGCTCTACCTCGACGGCGCCGAGGAGCGTGCGAACGTCTCGGCCGAGTTCGGCGCGAGCGTCGAGCGCGTCGTCGACACCGAGCCCGACCTCGTGCTGGCGCCGAACTCCTCGGCCGCCGACGTGGGGCCGCTCCGCGAGCAGGGGCTCAAAGTGTACCACTTCCCGGCCGCGACCTCGATCGACGACATCGCCGAGAAGACGGAGACGATCGGTCGGCTCGTCGGCGCGTGCGACGCCGCGAGCGAGACGAACGAGGAGATGTACGACGCGGTCGACGCCGCGGAGAACCGGACCGCCGGCGTCGACCGCCCGGCCGCGCTCTACCCGCTCGGCGGCGGCTACGTCGCCGCGAACAACACCTTCATCGACGCGATCATGAACGTCGGGGGCGCCGACAACGTCGCCGCGGAGTACGAGGCGTACCCGCAGCTCTCCGACGAGGTGATCCTCCAGACGGACCCCGAGCTAATCCTGGTCACCGACCCCGAGGCCGCGATCTTGGCGGAGGAGCCGTACGCCAGCACGACCGCTGGCGTCGAGGAGAACTACGTCGTGATGAACGTGGACTACCTCAACCAGCCCGCGCCGCGCAGCGTGATCCGGTCGACGACGACGCTGTCGAACGCGGTGGTCGAGCTACAGGAGGAGGGCAGCGAGTCGACGGACGGCACCGAGAGCGGCGAGTCGTCGGACGACGGCTCCTCCGACGGCGACTCGTCCGGGAGCGATGATACGTCGGACGGCGGCGACTCCTCGACCGACGGCATGAACGGAAACGAGACGGACGCGGGCGGCAGCGACGGCGACACGGGCGCGGAGGTCCCCGGATTTGGTGTCGTCGCGGCCGCGATCGCGCTGCTCGCCACTGGCCTGCTCGCGCGGCGCGATTGAATCGAATCGGTCGCTGACCGCCGGTTCCGTTTCTAAATCCCTTGTCCCATCAGGTGGCTGCGGAGGACGTCGGGCGTCTTCAGCCCGGCGTCGCTGTTGAGGAGCACGACGGTCTCGTCGCCGTCGAAGAAGCCCTCCTCGGCGAGCGCCCACGCGCCGGCGGGGGCCGCGCCGCCCGTCGCGCCCATCTCGACGACCTCGTTCTGCGCCACGGCGACCGCGCTCGCGAGGATGTCGTCGTCGTCGACGCCGACCGCGGTCCCGCCGCTCTCGGTGACCGCCTCGACTGCCGCGGCGCCGCCCGCGGGGTCCGGAATCTCCAGTTCGCCGCAGATTGTGTCGGGCGTCGACCACGGTTCGGGCTCGTCGAGGCCGCGCTCGACGGCGGCCGCGATCGGCGCGCAGCCGGACGCCTGCGCGGCGACGACCTTCGGGGTGTCATCGACCGCGCCGATCCGGGCCAGCTCGGCGAACCCCTTGTTGACGCCGGCAACGACCTCGCCGGATCCGGTCGGGACGACGACCACGTCGGGGGTGTCACCGAGGTCGGCGACGAGCTCGAACGCGATCGTCTTCGCGCCCTCGTGGCGGTACGGCGTGGCGAACTCGCCGAGGTCGGTGTAGTCGGTCGCGAGCTGCTCGTCGACCGCGTCGGCCGCGTCGGGGAAGCGCCCGCCGACGACACGCATCTCGCCGCCGTGGACGTTCGTCATCGACTTGTTCGAGAAGGCGCACCGCGAGGGGACGAACGCGTACGACCGCAGGTCCGCCTGGCCCGCGTACGCCGCCATCGATTGCCCGGCGTTCCCCGGGCTCGCGCAGACGAGCGGCTCCACGTCGCCGCCGGCGGCGGCCCGGGCCGCCACCGCGGTCGTCGCGAGCGAGAGGCCGCGGTCGAGGACGGTCCCCGTCGGGTTGCGCCCCTCGTCTTTGACGTACACCGCGTCGACGTCGAGCTCGTCCGCGAGCCGGTCGGTGGCCACGAGCGGCGTCCCGCCCTCCCCCGCGGTGAGCGCGCCGTCGGCCGGGAACGGGAGCAGGGCGTCGAAGCGCCAGTGGCCGCGCGCGGTCGCGGGCGCGGTCCGCGCGTCGCCGCTCGCGCCGCGGGCCGCCGGGTCGAAGAGGTCGTCGGGGTCGACGGCGTCGTAGTCGTAGACCGGGTCGAGTCCGCGCGCCCGCTCGTCGTCGTCGATGGCCGCCGCGTCGGCGGTCTCGTGGACGCGTCCCGACGCCCGACTCTCCAGCCCGCGAAACGCCGGCGTGGTCTCGAAGTCTGCCATACCGAACCTTGCGGCGGCGGCGACTAATCGCTTCGCACTCGGGTGCGGATGACCGTCTCGACGAGACCCCGAACCGCGGTGGCGCGAGGCGCTGTGCGGTCGCCGTCGGGCGGGGCTTCGGAGTGGACTGTGTCGATCAGCGATTTATCAGAAGCAACGCGGCCGAGCGGCTGTGGCTTCGCCAATCGAATCGCCTCGACCCGCCGCCGCTTATAAACCCGCGACCCGATACAGCACATATGAACGGAAACGCCACGGTCGTCGGCGGCGGGCTCGCGGGGCTCGTCGCGGCGACCCGACTCGCGGAGGCGGGCGCGGACGTGACGCTGTACGAGCGACGCCCCGAGGTCGGCGGGCGCGTGCGGACGGAGACGGTCGACGGGTTCACCGTCGACCGCGGCTTCCAAGTCCTCTTCTCGAGCTACCCCGCCGTCGAGCGCGAACTGGGCGCCGACGGGCTCGACGACCTCGACCTCCGGACGTTCGCGCCCGGTGCGACGATCTGCCGGCCGGGCTCGCGCTCGACGCTCGGCGACCCCCTCCGCGACCCGCTGTCCGCGATTCCCTCGCTTTTGAACGACGAGGTCTCCTTCTCCGACAAGCTCCGGACGCTCGCGCTGCGGTACGACCTCGGAAACCGCGACGAGGGCGAGTTCTTCGCCGGGCGCGACGCCCCGATCCGCGAGTACCTCCGCGACTGGGGGTTCGCCGACGACTACGTCGAGAACTTCGTCGAGCCGTTCTACGGCGGGATCACCTTAGACCGGAGCCTCTCGACCTCGAAGCACGTTTTCGAGTACACGTTCCGCGCGATGGGCCGTGGGTCGATCGGCGTCCCCGCCGAGGGGATGGCCGCGCTCCCCGCCGCGCTCGCCGACCGCGCCCGCGAGGCGGGCGTCGATATCGAGACCGGCGGGGACGTGGAGGCGGTCCGGATCGCCGGAGGGGGCCGGATTCCCTTCCGAACCGGAGCCGCCGACGCGGACGGTGCGACCGTGGAACTCGCGGACGGTACGACGCGCGAGACGGACGCGGTCGTCGTCGCGACCTCGCCGCCGGAGGCCCGGCGGCTCACCGGCGTCAAGTCGGTCCCGACCGAGGGCGTGCCGAACGTGACCGGGTGGTTCGCGCTCCCCGCGGGCGAGTCGTTCGAGACGGGCGGCCGGATCCTCCTCAACGCAGCCGACGAGTCGCCGAACGCGGTGGTCCCGATGTCGGAGGTCGCGCCCGAGTACGCGCCCGGCGACCGCGCGCTCCTCGCGGCGACGTTCCTCGGGCAGGAGTCGCTCGACCGCGACGAGCGCGACCTCCGCGACGACGTTCGGGACGCGCTGGACGCGTGGTTCCCCGACCGCGACTTTGGCGGCTTGGAAACCCTCGACGTCCATCGGATCCGGTTCGCGCAGTTCGCGCAGCCGCCGGGTGTCCACGCCGACCTCCCGAAGCCGGACGACCCCGAGGGCCCGGTCGTCCTCGCCGGCGACTACACGGAGTGGTCGTCGATCCAAGGCGCCCTAGAGAGCGGCCGGAAGGCGGCGAACGCGGCGGGCGGGCACCTGTAGCCGGCCCGGTCGCCTCGCGGCCCCCTCACTCCTCTCGCAGGAACGCCTCCTCGCCGCGTTCCGCGACGGCCGCGAGCAGGTCGTCGCGCTGACGGCGGGTCTCGGGCGAGAGCCCGGCGAACGCGTGGTCGAACATCGCGGCGGGGTCGGCCTCAACCGACTCCGCCGCGTCGATCGCTGCGGCGACGACGTCGTCCGCCTCCTCGCGGATCGCCGCGACGCCATCGTCGTCGATGCGATCCGTCTCACGGAGGAACGTCTCCATGCGGTCGAGCGGGTCGAGCGCGCGCCACGGGTCAACGTCGTCGGCGTCGCGATAGGCCGTCGGGTCGTCGGCGGTCGTGTGGGCGCCGAACCGGTACTCGACGAACTCGATGAGGACCGGACGCGGGTCGTCCGCGGTGCCGTTGCCGCCCACCTCGTCGCCGCCGTCGCCGTCACCGCCGCGTCGGGCACGCTCGGCAGCCTCCCGCGTGACCGCGTAGCTGGCGAGCGGGTCCATGCCGTCGGCGCGGACGCCGTCGAAACCGTACGCGGTCGCCTTCCCGGCGAAGGTGTCGCTCGCGGTCTGTTTCCCCCTCGGGACCGAGATTGCCCACCCGTTGTTGTGACAGCAGAATACCGTCGGCGTGTCGAAGACGCCGGCGAAGTTCATCGCCTCGTGGAAGTCGCCCTCGCTGGTCGCGCCGTCGCCGAAGTGGCAGGCGACGACGCGGTCCTCGTCGCGGTGGGCGAACGCCCACGCGGCCCCGACCGCGTGCGGGAGGTGGGCCGCGATGCCGATGTTCAGTGGGAAGACATTGCCGTCGGCGATCGCTTCCGTCCCGGCCTCGTGGCCCATCCAGTAGGGGAGGTACTCGGAGAGGAGGTCGCGGACGACGGCCGCGCCGTGCTCCCGGTACTGGTAGCTTATCAGGTCGCGGTCCGCGAGCGCGTGCGTCGACCCGACGGCCGACCCCTCTTGGCCCGCGCAGGGCGCGTACGTCCCGATCCGGCCCTGTCGCTGGAGGCTGACGGCGCGCTCGTCGAACCGACGCGTGACGACCAGATCGCGGTAGATAGCGCGAAACCGCTCGTCCGAGAGGTCCGGCACCGTCGCGTCGGGCAGGGGACTCCCGTCCGGCCCGAGCACGCGATAGACGTCTTCGTCGGCGAGCGGATCGGTCGCGCCGTCGCCGGCGTCGTCGACGCCGTTCTCGTCCATGCGCAACGAGTGTGTGCCGCAGTCACAAGGAGTTAGCGGTCGCGGCGGCCGCCGACGCCCGCCGGCTCCGTCGCCGGAGGTACGTGATCGGGAGCCCGACGAGGACGCCGGCGACGGCGACCGCGCCGAGTACGAACCCGACCAGCAGCCGCACGGGCCCGGCGGCGAGCATCTCGAGTCCCCAGATGACCACGAACCACGCCGTCCAGAGCGCGCCGGTGAGGAGCGCGGTGAGCAGCCCGAAGGCGGCCCCACGGAGATACGTGGGCGCGTCCGGCCGCTCGACGAGGGCCCACCAGACGAGCGTCCCGACGACGAGCGCCGGGGTCGCGAGGAGCGGCATCCCGGCCGCGGGCGGGAGACCGACCACGTCGGCGAACAGGCCGAGCACGTCGGCGAGCAGCGACGCAGTGAGGGCGGCGCAGCCGAGCGCGTACACGCCGGCGTAGAGCGACCACCACCGAGCGGCGGTGAAGCGGGAATCGGCGGGGAGGGCAGTTTTCATGTCGTATTTCCCCGGGCGCCGGGCTAAATGTCTTCCCGTTGTCCGGTCGCCGGTCACCGGACCGTGGTCGTCACCTCGAACGGGTACGCCCCGCTTTCGCTCGGGGCCTGTCCCGAGACGTCCCACGGGACGAAGAACAGGCCGCGGGCCGCGACGCGGTCCGGCTGTCGGAGCCGGTTTCAGGGCGTGATCACGGCACGGCCGTCGATCTCGCGGTGTTCGAGCTTCTCGGCGACCGCGTTGATCTCGCCGAGGTCGTACCGGCTGGTGTGGAGGTCGACATCTCCCTGCTCGACGAGCGCGACGAGCTCCTGAAGCTCCGCGTACCGCCCGACGATGTTGCCGACGAAGGAGAACTCGCCGTTCACCAGCGCCTGCGACGGCTCGTGGACGTGCCCGCCGTAGCCGATGACGTGGTGGTCGCCGCCGCCGGCGGTGATGTCCGGCGCGTAGGCGGTCGTCACGTCCTCGCCGACGAAGTCGAGCACCTGCGCGGCGCCCGTGCCGTCGGTGATCCCCGCTATCTCGGCCGCCACCTCGGCCTCGCTCGGGTTCACCAGGTGGTCCGCGCCGTAACTGTTCGCCAGGTTCAGCGCCGACTCCTTCAGGTCGACGGCGGTGATCTTTGCCGCGCTCATCGCGTTCAGGCACTGGAGCCCGATGTGACCGAGCCCGCCGACGCCGATGACGACGGCGTGGTCGCCGGGGTTCAGCTCCGCGACCGCCTTCTTGGCCGCGTGGTACGCGGTGATGCCGGCGTCCGCGTGCGGCGCGATATCGATCGGTTCGACCCCGCTCGGCAGCGGGATGACCGCTCGTTCGCTGGTGTGGAGATACTCGGCGAAGCCGCCGTCGTGAGTCAGCCCGTTGAACGCGCTGTTCTCGCAGTGCATCGTCTCGCCGAGCCGGCAGGGGCGACAGGTCCCGCAGGTCTGTACCGGGTGGCAGATCACCGGGTCGCCGGCGGAGACGATCTCGACGTCCTCGCCCGTTTCGACGACCGTCCCCGCGTTCTCGTGGCCCAGCGTCAGCGGCAGTTCCTGCGGGACGTACTCGGCCCACATCCCCTCGATGATGTGGTTGTCCGTCTGGCACCAGCCCGCGCCCTCGACCTCGACGACGACGTCGTCCGGCCCCGTCGCCGTCGGCCGGTCGACCTCGTCGATGGTGAGCCCCTCGCGCATGTCGTCGGTGTACTCGTGGAGTCTGGCTGCTTCCATGTGGGAACGGTTCGCACCGCGTAAATCATAAACGTTCGTTATAGTCTCTCGCCCGACGAGAGAGCGAGGAGATCCACGTCGCCGGCGGTGGGGTTCACCCGTGACACCCTCGGCGAGGCGCTCCCGTGTTTGTCCGGTGCTGTACGCACGGCGGGGCAGAAGCGCTCACAACAGCCGGCGGAACTCGCCGAGCGGCGGGAACCGGAGGGCCTCTCCCGCGTCGCCCGCATCCGCACCGCGGCCCGAGCCCTCCGACGGGGAGTCGACCACGACCGGCGCGAGGCGGTCCGCGTCAGTCACGAGCGGGGAGTCGAACGCGTCGGTCCGCATGTCGTTGACCGCCACGCCCGGCGCGAGGCGGGTGAACGCGGGCAACACGAGGAGGTCGCCCCCGCGGTACGTTCCGGGGCCGCGGAGGAAGCAGGGCCGGCGGTCGCCCTCGATCTCGATCGTCGGGTGGACGTGGCCGATCACGTAGCGGTCGGCGTCGGTCGAGGGCGACTCGTGCCCGTGACAGACGACCGTTCTCGCGACGTGCGTGGCGTCGGCGTCCCGGTCGCCGCTCTCGCTCAGAACGAGCTCCTCGCGGGCCCGCCCGTCCCAGCGGCTCGGCAGGGCGGTGTCGTGGTTGCCGGCGACGAGTTCGAGGGCGGCGCCGCGCGTCTCGCATGCGTCGCGGAGGGCGTTCAGTGTGCCGAGGGTCCTGTCCGTGACTCGGTCGAAGGTGTGGACCACGTCGCCGGCGACGGCCACGGTTCCGGGATCGAACCGGTCGAGGAGGGTTCCGAGCCGGTCGGTGAGGTCCGCGCGCTCGCCGAGCGGGAGCGAGACGGCGGACGCCTCGCCGCGGCCAACGTGGAGGTCGGCGACGACGAGGGCGTCGGCTCCCGGGAGGTAGACAGCGCGGTCCGCGAACGTCGGCCCCGACTCGTGAGCGCGGTCGCTCACCGCCCGTACCCGGACGAGCGCTCGCGGCGACGGCCCGCGTCGCGGTCCGCGTCGCCGCCGCCCGGGCTCGGTCCGCCGTCCGCGTGGTTGCGGGCGGTCGCGTACGCCTCGCGGACACGGCGGAACGACTCCTCGTCACCGCCCTGGTCCGGGTGCGTCTCCTTGACGCGCTCGCGGTACGCGCCCTTCACCGCGTCGACGTCGGCGTCGCGGTCGAGGCCGAGCTCGTCGAACGCGTCGCCGACGGGGTCCGCGCGGCCGGCGCGGCCGCGAGCGGTCGAGCGCCCGGCGGCCCGGTCGGCGCCGAATCGCCCGCCGAAGCCGCCGGCGCCGGACCGGCCGCCGTCCGAACCGGACGAGTCGTCGGTCGCCCAGTCGGGCTCGTCCACGTCGAACGGGAGCCGGCGACCGAGCCCGCGGCCGGGCATCTCGTGTTCACAGAGGACGGTGTAGACGCCTTCGCCCTCCAGCCGGAAGTAGTCGTGCGCGTCGAAGGTGATCGCGACCCCGCGGTCCGGGAGGTAGAAGGGGACCGACACGCCGTCGAACGCGCGGTCCTCGTCAAAGCGCTCGCCGGCGGCGTTCAGGTACGTCCGGATCTCGCGGCGGCGGCGGTCGTCGCCGGCGGCGCCGCGGCCGCCGGTCGACGCGGCGGGTGCCGGGACGAACCGGTCCCCGAGGTAGAACGCGAAGGCGACCACGGCGGTGGCGACCCCGCCGAGACCGACTCCCCAGAGGACCCACCGCGGCACCAGGCTCGTGAACTCGGCGAACACACCCGCCGTAGCGGCTCCGCGGTAATCAACCTCCCGCCGCCGGTCGGCGGCGACGCTCGGCGGTGACAGTCGGCGGCGGATCGCGAGGAGAAACGCGGTGAGGCGGTCGACCGACTCAGAGCATCCCTTTCGCGTCGAGCCCGTCGATGATGTCGTCGACGAGCGACTCGGCGTCGTCGTAGGGGAACTCCTGTTCGCTGCCGAGCTTCGCCGCCATCTCCATCGCGGTGAAGCTCACGTCGCCGGCCTCGAACTTCGTCGCCGGACCGTCCGGGAGGGCCGGGACGAGGTCCATCTGGTTCTCGACGGGGAAGTCTGCGCCGCCGAAGGCGTCCATGAACTGTTCGCGAAGTTCCGCTTTCACGTCGCTCATACACACGACATCCCGAGAGCGACCGCAAAAGGGTTGCGGAACAACGATAAACGTATTTAGGGTTGTCGGATGCGCGCTCGCCGACGCGGCGGGGTCGACCGGTGGAGCGGTCCCGAAGGCCGACGGTCGTGCCGGATCCTGCGGACCTTTGTCGCTGGCGCGTCAGGTGGGCGCATGGCGCGCGAGTTCGACTTCGACTTCGACCTGCTCCGAGAGCTGACCGAGGCCCGCGGCGTCCCGGGCTACGAGGACGACGTGCGCGACATCGTCCGCCGCGAGTTCGCCGACAGCGCCGACCGCGTCCGGACCGACGCGATGGGAAACGTCGTCGGGACGATCGAAGGCGACTCGGATTACTCGGTCGCGGTCGCGGCCCACATGGACGAGATCGGCTTCATGGTCCGGCACGTCACCGACGAGGGGTTCGTCCAAGTCGACCCCCTCGGCGGGTTCGACGCCCGCGTCCTGCGCGCACAGCGCGTCACCGTCCACGGCGACGAGGACCTGACGGGCGTCATCGGCTCCGTCCCGCCGCACACGCTCACGGAGGAGCAGCGGGAGAAGGACGACGAGGTGAAGGACGTGTTCATCGACCTCGGTCGCGACGCGGAGGCGGTCGAGGAGTCGGTGAGCGTCGGCGACCTCGTCACCCTCGACCAGACCACGACGCGTATGGGCGACCGAGTCACCGGGAAGGCGCTCGACGACCGGATCTGCGTGTTCGCGATGCTGGAGGCCGCCCGCCGGATCGACGACCCGGCCGTGACGATCCACTTCGCGGCGACCGTCCAGGAGGAGGTCGGGCTCCGGGGTGCGAAGGCGCTCGGCGTCGACATTGACCCGGACCTCGCCGTCGCTCTCGACGTCACCGTCGCCAACGACGTGCCGCAGGTGGGCGACCCGGCCGACGCCGTCACCGACCTCGGCGAGGGGACAGCGGTGAAGCTGAAAGACTCCTCGGTGATCGCCAGCCCGAAGGTCCACAGCCGACTCACGGAGGTCGCCGAGGACGAGGGGATCGACCACCAGCACGAGGTGTTGCCCGCGGGCGGCACCGACACCGCGGGGTTCCAGAACACGGCGGGCGCGAAGCCCGTGGGCGCGATATCGATCCCGACGCGGTACCTCCACACCGTCACCGAGACGGCCGACGGCGGCGACGTGGAGGCGACGGTCGACCTGCTGACGGCCTTCTTGGAGTCCGAGACGGGCGATCACGACTACACGCTCTGAGGCGAAGTTAGTCGTCGCCGGGCGCGGCCGGACCCGGATCTCGGGCCGCGCGGTGCGCCCCGCGCGCCTGCCACGCGAACCCGGTGGTCGCGAACGCGATGAAGCCGGCCGCGAGCAGGAACCCGGTCTCGGTGGTCGTCCAGTCCATCGTGGTCCCGACGAGCACCGGCCCGACGACCTGTCCGACCTTCCACGAGACGGAACGGAGGCTCATCGCGCTCGCGACGGAGTCGTACGCCTCGCCCTCGTCGACGAACAGCGACATGCTCGCCGGCAGCCGGATCGAGTCGGCGACCCCGAGCAGCGAGTAGGCGGCGAACAGCGCGAAGAAGGCCCCGCCGAGCGTCTGGGAGTCGCCGAGGTACGAGACGGTGACCGGCGCGACGGTCCCGTCGAAGTACGCCGCGAGGGGGATGATCGCCGTGCCGACCCCGTACAGGAGCGCGCCGACCGCGACGAACAGGTAGGTGCGGTCGTAGCGGTCGGTGAGGTCCCCGACGAACCCCTGCGTGAGCGCCTTCGTCGCCTTCCCGCCCGCCATGATCCAGCCGATGGCGAACGCGGAGATGCCGAACGTCGTCCGGGCGTAGATCGGGAGGAAGATGATCACCGCCATCTTGCCGACGCTGAACGTGAACCGGAAGAAGACGAGCGCGCGCAGCATCGGGAGGCCGAGCAGCGACCGGAACGTCTCGACCCCGCCGGCGTCCTCGGGGTCCTTCCGGCCGCCGGGGTTGTCGCGCAGGAACGCGAACACCAGCACGAACGCGGCGAGCGTGACGGCGGTCAACACGACGTACGTCTCGGAGAAGCCGTAGGCGTACAGGAGGTAGCCGCCGACCAGGTCGCCCGCGAGCGACGAGAAAGAGGCGAACTGGTTGTACGAGCCGAGCCAGCGACCCTGCTCGTCGTCAGGGCTGATCTCGCCGATCACCGTCGCGCCCGTGATCCAGAGGACGCTCGCGCCGAGCCCCTGGACCATCCGCACGAGGATGATGTGAACGGAGCTGTCAACCAGCGCGAAGCCGACGAAGACGCCGACGTTGATTAGGAAGCCGCCGAGCAGCCACCGCTTCGCGTTGCCGGTGTCCACCCACCGGCCCAAGGGGAGGACGATGACGAGCTGGACGACGGCGAACGCGGTGCCGAACAGCCCCTCGATGAACCCCGTGGTCCCGAACAGGTCGGCGTACAGCGCGAGGGCGATGAGGATCGTCGAGTACGCCTGACTGCGGGCGAACGCGGTCCCGGCGAGCGCCGCGAACTCGCGGTCTCCGAGCAGCCGTACCGAGTTGCCGAACTGCGCCACGGTGGTCTCCGTCCGGAGATAACGAGACTGGGAGAGAAAAGCGGCGCAGATCCGGCGGTCCGCGTGGGGTTATCGTTTCAAAATTTCGATACGAAAGGCGGGCGCGGCCGGTGTCCTCTCCGCCGGGACGCCCGTCCGACCCGATCGGCATCGCGGGCCGCACACGGTACAACGACAGGGTCGCGCGGTGCCGACCCGGGGCGCGCAGGTTCTCAGACTGTAACAACGTCCGGTTGCTTAATACGAAAGCGTAGATGAATTCGACTACATTCGTATGCGTCGTCGACAGTACGTGCGGGCGCTCGGTCTCGGCGGTGTCGCCTCGCTGGCGGGCTGTGCGGAGCAGACCGAGGAGCCCGCCGCCCGCCGCGGCTCGGTGACGCTCGCCACCGCCACCACGGCGTACGACAGCGGGCTGCTCCCCGTGCTGAACCGCGGGTACGCAGACCGGTTCGGAGCGTCCGTGGAAGCGGTCGTGCGCGGGACCGGCGCGTCGCTCCGCACCGCCCGCGACGGGGACTGCGACGTGGTGCTCGTCCACGCCCGGCCGCTCGAGGACGAGTTCATCGCCGAGGGGCACGGGATCAACCGGCGCAGGGTGATGGTCAACGACTTCCTGCTCGTCGGCCCGCCCGACGACCCGGCGGGTGCCGCCGGAAGCGACCCGCTGGCGGCGTTTCGGGCGATCGCCGAGACGGAGGCGACGTTCCTGTCGCGGGGCGACCGGTCGGGGACGCACATCCGCGAGCTCCGGATCTGGGACGAGGCGGGGCTCAGTCCCGGTGGCGAGTGGTACCGCGAGACCGGTCAAGGGATGGGCGAGACGCTGACCACCGCCCGGCAGTCGGGCGCGTACACCCTCGTCGACCGCGGCACTTTCCTCGCCGTCGGCGACGACGGCGTCCTGGCGCGGCACGTCGAGTCCGGAATCGACGACCCGCCGCCGCTGCTGCGGAACGAGTACGCCGTCATCCCGGTCAACCCCGCTCGGCACGACGTGGCGTACGCGCGGGCCATGTCCTACGTCGGCTACCTCACCGGCCCCGGACAGTCGCGGATCGAGGAGTTCCGGGTCGACGGGGAGCGGGCGTTCCGTCGGTTCGCCCGCTCGCCCGACCCCGAGTTCGAGCAGTACGTCCCGAGCGACTGGGAGGGGTGACCCCTAATCGTGCCGGAAGCAGCGCGACCCGGTGAACGCCATCGCCATGTCGCGCTCGTCGGCGGCGGCGATCACGTCCTCGTCGTTGACGGAGCCGCCGGGCTGGATGACGGCCTCGATGCCCGCGTCGGCCGCCTCCTCGACCGCGTCCGGGAACGGGAAGAACGCGTCCGAGGCCATCACGGCGCCATCGGCGGACTTCCCCTCCGCGTCCTTCTCGGCCTTCATCGCCGCGAGCGTCACGGCGTCGACCCGGGACACCTGCCCCATGCCGACGCCCACCGTCTCGGTGCCCGTCGCGAAAAGGATCCCGTTCGATTTCACGTGTTTCAGCGTCTTCCAGGCGAACAGCATCGTCTCGACCTGCTCGTCGGTCGGCTCGCGCTCGGTGACGACCTCCAGGTCGGCGGCGGTCGGCGACTGCCGGTCGCGCTCCTGGACGAGGCGGCCGCCGACGACCGGCTTCTCCGTGAACCGCTCCGAGAAGCGGTCGTCGCCCGCGCCGAGCGGACCCACGTCGAGGACGCGGAGGTTCTTCTTCTCCCGGAGCACGTCGAGCGCGCTGTCGGTGTAGCCGGGCGCGACAACGACCTCCTTGAACGAGTCGGCGACCGCCGTGGCGGTGTCGGCGTCGCACTCGCGGTTCAGCGCGACGATGCCGCCGAACGCGGACTTCGCGTCCGTGCGAAGCGCGCGATCGTACGCGTCCGCGAGGTCCGACCCGACCGCGCAGCCCGCGGGGTTGGTGTGTTTGATCACCGCGGCCGCGGGCTCGTCGAACTCCTTGACGAGGTTCAGCGCGGCGTCGGCGTCGTTGTAGTTGTTGTACCCCATTCCCTTCGCGCCGGGGTTCAGCTGGGCGGCGTCGACGACGCTCGCCTCCTCGCAGCCGTCGTCGACGTACAGCGCGGCGTCCTGGTGGGGGTTCTCGCCGTACCGCAGCGTGGCGGTGCGCTCCTCGGAGACGAAGCGTCGCTCCGGGAAGTCGCCGCCCACGTCGCCCGCGACCGTGACGCGCTCCGGGCTCCCCTCGTCGTCCCGCTCGACGGTCACGCGGTCCTCGGCGAACCAGCGGACCGCCCGCGGGTACGCCGCGAACTCGGCCTCGCGGAGGACGCGCGCCTTCAGCGAGTCGGCGTCGTCGTCCTCGTACACCGGGATCGGTTCCTGGGTGACGACCGGCCCGGCGTCGACTTCCTCGGTGACGACGTGGACCGTACAGCCGGTCGTCCGGACGCCCGCGTCCAACACCTGCTCGTGGGCGTCGGTGCCGGGGAACGACGGTAGCAGCGAGGGGTGGACGTTCAGCGTCGTCGGGACGGCGTCGAGGAACTCGTCGGTGAGCACGCGCATGTAGCCGTCCAGGCAGACGAGGTCGACGTCGTAGTCGGAGAGGCGCTCGACGACCCGACGCTCGTGCGACTCGCGCGATTCGCCTTCCTCGCGCTCGACGACCTCGGTCGGAATCCGGCGCTCGGTCGCGGCCTCCAGCACCGGCGCCTGCTCGCGGTTCGTCAGGACGACCGACAGCTCCGCGCCGCCGGGCGCGGCGTCGGCGATGTGTCTGAGGTTCCGTCCCCGGTTGCTCGCGAGTCCCGCGATCTTCATACGCGAACGTCCGACCGATGGGGTATATCGATTGCGGTCCGCGCCGCTGTTGTATCCACATCTGCGGATCGGAACGGGCGTCTCGTGCGACCCGACGGCGGTTCGGATCCACGTCCGTGCGTCACCCTATCGACACGCTTTTGCTGGCGCCGCGGGCAGTCGCGGACATGACCGACAACTCCGAACCGACGGCGGACGACGCCATCGCGGGGCTGTCCCGGGCGGACCCGCTCGCGGCCGTCTCGCCGCTCGACGGCCGCTACGCAGACCGGACGGCGCCGCTGTCCCCGTACGCGAGCGAGGCCGCGCTGATGCGCGCCCGGACCCGCGTCGAGGTCGAGTACCTGCTCGGGCTGGGCGCGCTCGACGCGACGCCGATCCCCTTCGACGAGGCGACCGCGGCGGCGCTCCGCGAGGTGTACGAGGCGTTCGACGCCGAGGACGCGCGGCTGGTCAAGGCCCTCGAGACCGAGGGGGCCGCGGGGTACGACGCGACCAACCACGACGTGAAGGCGGTCGAGTACTTCCTCCGCGTCCGGCTGGCGGACATCGCGGAAGGCCCCGACGCGCCGCTCGACGACGCGGAGTCGCTGTACCCGTGGATCCACTTCGGGCTCACCAGCGAGGACGTGAACAACCTCGCGCAGCGCCTCCTGCTCAAGCCCGCGGTGAGCGAGGTGATCGTCCCCGCGGTCCGCGAGGTTCGCGACGCCTTAGTCGAGCTGGCACACGAGTACCGCGACGCGCCGATGCTGGCGCGCACCCACGGCCAGCCGGCGACGCCGACCACGTTCGGCAAGGAGATGGCGGTGTACGCCGCGCGGCTCGGCCGCGCGCTCGGCCGGATCGTCGTCGCGAACGAGGACCTCTCCGGGAAGCTCGCGGGCGCCTCGGGCACCTACGCGGCCCACCGCGCCGCCTACCCCGAGGTGGACTGGCGGGCGTTCTCCGCGTCGTTCGTGCGCGGCCTCGACCTCGAACACACCGCGCTCGCGACGCAGGTGAACCCCTGCGACGACCTCGCTGCGCTGTTCGACGCGCTGCGGGGCGTCAACAACGTCCTCCTCGATCTGGACCTCGACGCGTGGCTCTACGTCTCCGACCGATACCTCGGGCAGGAGGCCGTCGAGGGCGAGACGGGGTCGTCGACGATGCCTCACAAGGTGAACCCGATCGACTTCGAGAACAGCGAGGGGAACCTCTCGGTGGCGAACTCGGACCTGACGTTCCTCGCCGACTACGTGACGAGCTCGCGGCTTCAGCGCGACCTCTCCGACTCGACGGTCAAACGCAACGTCGGCGCCGCGCTGGCACACTGCCTGATCGGCTACTCGAAGGCCGCGGACGGGCTCGCGACGGTCGTCCCGAACGAGACCGTCATGCGCGAGGAGCTCGACGCGACCCCCGAGGTGATCGGCGAGGCCGTCCAGACGATCCTGCGCCGCGAGGGCGACACCGAGGCCTACGAGCGCGTGAAGGCGCTCTCGCGCGGCCGGTCGGTGACGCTCGACGACTTCCGGGAGCTGTTCGCGGACCTCGACGTCGACGACGAGGTCCGCGCGGAACTGGCGGCGCTGACGCCCGCCGGCTACACCGGGCTCGCCGACGAGCTCGTCGACGGGGTCGGCGACGCGGGCGGGTCGACGAACGAGTAGCGACGCTTCAGCGCTTGCGAACGTCGATCTCTCGCATCGCGATCCCCTCGTGGTCGACGAGGCGGCGATACTCCGCGGCGAGGGCTGTCGCGTCGATCGCTGTCGGTCCGGCGTCGGGACGGACGGGGGAGCCGATCCGGACGTACGTGACGGACACGTCGTCGAGGGCCGCGTCCAGCGAGAGCGCGAGCCCCCGGGCGGCCGGCGCGACCGCTCCCCACTCGACTTGCGCCGTCACGGGCGGCTCCGCGAACGTCGTCCCGCTGAAGAGAACGGTCCCCTCGGTCTCGCGGAGGTCCGGCAGCGCCGCGCGGACGCACGCCATCGACCCGGCGACGCGCACGTCGAAGAGTTCGCGGAGCCGGTCAGCGCTCGCGTCGTCGACCGGGTTCCCGCCGCCGCCCGACGCGTTCAAGACGAGCACCTCCGCGGGACCGAGCTCGTCGCGAACGCGTTCGAGCGCCGCCTCAACGGCAGCGTCGTCGGTCACGTCGGTCGGGATCGCGACGGCGTCCCCGCCGAGGTCCGCAGCGAGCGTGCGCACGTACTCCTCGGAGCGCGCCAGCAGCGCGACCGCGAACCCGTCGTCGTGGAAGCGCCGCGCGACGGCGGCCCCGATTGTCGGGCCGACGCCCGCGATCACGGCGACTCGCGTCATACCTGATCGGGGCGGCCGGCAATCATATACGTTGGGTTGCGGCGGGTGAGGGCACAAGGCGTTTACCGCTCGCTCGCGGATCCGGGCCCGATGCCCTCCGAAACCGACGACGAGACGTACTCGATATTCGGCGACGACGAACTGATCGAGAACGAGGCCGATGACGAGCGCGAAAACCGGCGAAACGACTCCGGCGGCCGCGGCGACGGGTCCGGGCCCGACGACCGCCGCGACTCGCTCGGCGGGAGCGGCGAGGACGGCTGCCCGAAGTGCGGCGGCACAGAGACGGAGACCGACGAGATCGCCACCAGCGGGACGGGACTCACCAAGATGTTCGACGTCCAGAACCGGAGCTTCGTGGTCGTCTCCTGTGCGAACTGCGGCTACTCCGAGCTGTACAAGGGCCAGTCGTCGGGCAACGCGATCGACTTCTTCCTCGGGTAGGCCGCGGGGTGACGACGGACGGCCCGAACCCCCGCCGAGCGATCGACTTTTCTCGGGAGCGCAACCAGCCGCGGTATGGTCTCCGTCCGACCGCTCGCGTCCCTCCCGGTCGTCGCCGCCCCCGCCCGGTACCCGTACGCCCGGCGGTTCGGCGAGGTGAACGGTGACCCGGTGCTCTGGACGATCGACGCCGCGCCCGAGGCCGCCCTCGCGACCGCGCTCGGGATCGTCGGCCTGCTCGCGGTCTCCACCTGACGAACCTGATCGCGGACGGCGCCCGGCTGGTGGCCGTCGCGCTGCTCGGCGTCGAGGCCGGGACGGACGCCGGCGCCGCGAGCGACGGCGACCGCGTCACGGTCGACCGGGGAACGGAGACGCGCGGCGCCGCCGACCGCGAGCGCGATGTCCCGGTGCGCGACGCCAGGGAACAGGCCGACGCGGGCGAGACCGCCGACGCGGGAGCGAACAGCGAGGCGGACGGGCCGGACGCCGACGACTTCGAGTTCGGCGATGACCTCGCCGATCCGCACGCGGGCGATACGGGAGGCGACGCCGACGGCCGTCGGGACGGGCGCGACTGACCCGCCCGGAGCGCTTATTCGCCTCCGAGCGTCAGGACGGACATGGCTCCGACGCTCGTGAGCGCGGCCGTGGGGGCGCTGCTCGCGGCCGCGCTGCTGGGCGACGCGTTCGATCGGCGCGCGGTCGCGGTCGTCGTCGCCGCCGCGGTCCTCCCCGGCCTCGACGCCGCCGCGAGCCTCGCCGTCCCCGGCGCGACGAACGCCCTCCTCCACGCCGTCTGGACGCCGCTTCTCGCCGGCGGATTGCTCTACTGGGACGGGGAACTGCGCTCGGCGTCGGCCCTCCGCGAGCAGGGCGGCCCCCGAGCGGTTCGGGTCGCGTGGGTCGCGCTCGCGTCGTTCGTCGTCGCCGGAGTCGGCGCGGCGCTGTTCGCGGGCGAGGGCGCGGCGCTCCTCTACCCGCTGGAGGACGCGCGCTACCTCGTCCGCGGTCGATTGGTGTTCTCGACTCAGGAGGGGGTCGTCCAGACGTTCCTGACCCCGGGCGCGACGGGGGCGGGGATCCTGCCGATCGAGCGCGTCGGCGGGGCGGTCGCCGACCCGGTCTCCTCGTGGATCAACCCCGACGGGCGACCGGGGTTCGATCCGGGTGCCGACCGCGAGTTCCGGTTCGTCGAGGCGGGGTGGCAGTTAGTCGTCGTCGCCGCCGCGGCCGCGACGCTCGCCGTCCGGTTCCGGTTCCGCGGCGAAGGCGCGGGGGTGAGCCGCTGAATGCCCTCGACAGTCGTCCACGCCGGGTTCGCGCTGCTGCTCGCGGCGGGACTGCTCGGGGCCTACTACGACCGGCGTGCGCTCGCGGTCCTGCTCGTCGTACTTGTCCTGCCGGAGGCGGACAGCTTCCTCGGGCCGATCATGCCCGGCGCGCACCGCACGGTCGGGCACAACTTCGTCTTCCCCGCGGTCGTGGCGCTGGCGCTGTACGTCGACACGCGGGTCCGGGAGCGGTCGTGGCTCCGGAACCGGCTCTCGCCGCGGTGGATCGCGGTCGCGTGGGTCGCGCTGTGCGTCCACGCGTTCGCGCACGTCGCGATCGACTGGACCCACCTCGACGGGGTGAACGCGTTTTGGCCGCTCCGCGACCGGTTCTTCCAGCTGGACGGCAAGGCGGTCTACTCGACGGCCGACGGGTTTGTCCAGACGTTCGTCGACGTGCGGGTCGACCCCGAAAGCGGGTCGCGGACCGTCGACGCGGGCGCGGGCGGCACCAGCGAGTCCGTCCACGTCAACAACCCAGTCCAGCCGCGCGACCCGGACGTCGACGTCGAGGAGCCTGTCGACCGGCGCTTCCCGATCGCGAACAGCGGGTGGCGGCTCTACCTGATCGGGCTCGGGCTGTTCGCGCTCGTCGCCCGGCGGTTCCAAGGCGACGGCGTCGCGGACGACGCCTGACGGCCCCCCGAGATCCGGGGGACTGCGGCGCCCCTAACATGGTATGACCGCAGGGTAAACGGTCCCGGACGCGTAGCGAGACGTAATGACACCCCAACCGGACGCGGACCTATTGGAGGCGACCGAGCCGCTGGCCGGGGAGTCGATCGCCGTCGTCGGCGCCGGCTTCGGCGGGCTCTCGACGGCCTCGTACCTCGCCGACGCCGGGGCGGATGTGACGGTGTTCGAGCGCAACGAGCACCCCGGCGGGTACGCCGGGCGGATCGAGCGCGACGGGTTCCGTATCGACACCGGCCCGTCGTGGTACCTCATGCCGGAGGTGTTCGACCGGTTCTTCGAACACTTCGGGCGATCGACGGACGACTACTACGACCTGGTCGAGCTCGACCCGCTGTACGAGGTGATCTGGAAGGACGGCGACCGCGCGTCGATGCCGGCCGACCGCGAGGGACAGAAGGCGCTGTTCGAGTCGTACGAGTCCGGCGCGGGCGACGTGCTCGACGACTACCTCGCCGACGCCGCGGAGGCGTACGAGCTCGGGATGGACCGGTTCGTCTACCCGAGCCGGTCGCGGCTGCGCGACATGGTCGACGCCGACGTGCTCCGGTCCGGGCGGGCGCTGCCGAAGCTCCGCGAGATGGACGACTACGTCGGCGACTACTTCGACAGCGAGAAGCTCCGCCAGATCGCGGAGTACAAGCTGGTGTTCCTCGGGGGGTCGCCGTACAACACGCCCGCGATCTACACGCTGATGAGCCACGTCGACATGAACCTCGGCGTCTACCATCCGACCGGCGGGATCGCGAGCGTCGTCGACGCGATGGCCGACCTCGCGCGCGACCTCGGGGTCACGATCCGGACGAACGAGCCGGTGACCGCGATCGAGCCGTCGGTGCCGGCGGCGACGCCGACGTTCACCGTGGAGACGGAGCGACGCGCGATGGGCGAGTCCACCGCGGCGGCGCGGTCGGCGCGCTTCGACCGCGTCGTGGCGAACGCGCCGCCGCCGCACGTCGAGCGCGACCTCCTCCCGAGCGGGACGGTCGACCGCGAGTCGTACTGGGAGTCGCGGACGTACGCGCCTTCCGCGTACCTCTCGTACATCGGCGTCGAGGGGGACGTTGACCTCGACCACCACACGCTGGTGTTCCCGACCGACTGGCGGCCGCACTTCGACGACATCTTCGACGAGCCGGCGTGGCCCGACGACCCCGCATACTACGTCCACGTCCCGTCGAAGACGGACCCCGAGGCGGCGCCCGACGGGCACGAGGCCGTCTTCCTGCTCGTCCCGCTGGCGGCCGGGTTGGAGGACGACCCCGAGACGCGCGAGCGGTTCCGCGACCTGGTGTTCGACGACCTCGCCGAACACGCCGGCGTCGACTTCCGCGAGCGGATCGTCTTCGAGGAGACCGCCTGCGTCTCCGACTTCCGGCAGCGGTTCAACGCACCCCGTGGCACGGCGCTGGCGCTGTCGCACACCCTCGAACAGACGGGGCCGCTCCGCCCCGCCCACCGCGCCCCCGGCGTCGACGGCCTCTACTACGTCGGCGCGTACACCAACCCCGGCATCGGGATGCCGATGTGCCTGCTCAGCGGCGAACACGCCGCCGAGGCGGTCGTCGAGGACGCGACCGGCGGGGGCGTGCTCCCGTCCGTCGTCCCCACGTCGACGCTGCGGTGAGGGGCGCGTTCGGGGGCGATTTTACTCGACGCCCGCGTCCGGCCCGTCGATCGGCTCCGGCTCTTGGACCGCGACCCAGTGCGTGACGGTCCCCGCGTCCCCGAACAGCGGCCGCAGCGTGACGCGGTTCGCGAAGGGAGTACCGTCCCGGCGACGGTTGCGGAGTTCGACGGTGACCGCGGACCACGTCGACAGCGCCTCGCGGAAGTCCGCGCGGGGGTCGGCGGCGGCGTCCGGATCCTGAAACAGCCGGGGGTTCCGACCGCGGAGCTCGTCGAGCCCGTAGCCGGTCCACTCGCGGAACCAGCGGTTGACGTAGACGATCGGCGTGTCGCGGTACGCCGAGCCGGTGAGCGTGAGGCCGAGGGGGAGGTCGTCGAGCGCGCGGACGCGGTCGACGAACAGCGCCTCGCGCTCCCGCTCGGCGGGGGCGTCCGAGTGCGTCGGGAGCGTCACGCCGTCGAGGTCGTACTCGTCGGTCAGCGCAGAGAGGCGTGTCCGGAAGGCCCCGCGGTCGGCGTCGATCGCCGCGAGCACGTCGCTTCGAAGCGTCACGTGTGCGGTTAGGCGCGGACGGACAAGCGCGTGTCGTTCCGTGAGATGGGGAGCACGGAACCGACCGGACGCCGGTCGCGACCGCCGAGCGGGGCGGGTGAGTGGAACGAACGTTATGTGCGTCCGGGTCGGAGGCTGTGATCACTGATGCGTGAGACCACCGCCGTCCTCGCGGTCGCGCTGCTCGTCGCGCTCGCCGGCTGCGGCGGGCTCGGCGGGGAGCTGGCCGGCCCCCCCGGAGACCCGTCACCGTCGATCGAGTCCGTCTCCGCCCCGGAGTCGCTCGGCCACGACGAGCGGGCGACGGTCGCGGCGACCGCGCGGTGGGAGGGGCTCGCGGGCGACGGCGGATCCGCGGGCGAGGGGGGTTCGGCCGCGGGACTCGACCCGGTTCGGGTGACGGTCCGGGTCGGTGACGCGACGTTGGTCGCCGAGAACCGGTCCGTCCCGGCGAACGGGACGCTGACGGTGACGGCCGGCGTCGACGGCGCGGCGCTCGACCCGGGCGAGTACGACCTGACGGTGACCGTCGGCGGGGCGACGGCGACCCGCTCGATTGTCGTCGGAGAGGCCCGCGCGGCGACGTTCGCGGTCTCCGCGATCGACGCCCCCGACAGCGTCGAGTACGGCGGAGACCTCTCGGTGGCGGCGACGGTGAGGAACGTCGGCGACCGGGCCGGGACCCAGACGGTCCGGATCCGGTACGGCGCGGGAGCGAGCGCGAACCGGACGGTCGCGCTCGACGGCGGCGCGGAGCGCCGAGTGTCTGTCACGTTCGCGGACGTGCGACGCGACGGCGGCGCCCACCCGCTGGTCGTGACCACCGCGAACCGGACGCGGGAGCGCGCGGTCGCGCTGTCGCACCCGAGCCCGTACGGGGAGACGACGCTCGGCCTCTACGTCGACGACGCGGCGGTCGACCGGAACGTCTCCGGCGTCGCGGTGGCCGCGACGGGGTACTGGGAGCGGAACGACGAGCGCTACCTCGGCTATCCCGTCGCCTACGAGCGGGTGAGCGACGAGTCGCGGGCGGACGTCGTTCTCCGGTTCGACCGCGTGGAGCGCTGCGGCGTCGAGGGCAACGACACGCGGTACTTCGGCTGCGCGGACCTGCTCGTCGACGAGCCGCGGACGCCGATGACCGCGACCGTCGATCCCCGGGTCTCCGACGCGGACATGAACGCGACGATCATCCACGAGCTCGGCCACGTTCAGGGGCTCGAACACGGCGAGGAGCCGGCCGGGCTGATGAACGCGACGAGCACGCTCGCGACGCATCGGCCCTTGAAAATCCACTTGCGCGACGACGACGGCGCGGTCACGGGGCCCGTCGAGGACGAGGTGGCCGCGGCGCTCGACTACTTCGCGGGCCGCGAGGATATCGTCGGAAGCGACCGGTTCGCGTGGGAGTTCGTTGACAGCGCGCGCGACGCCCACGTCCAGATCACCTACGACGAGCGCGGGGAGGTCTGTATCACGGACGGAGGCGGCTCCTGTACGGTCGACGGCGAGTACTACGGGCAACAGGACGTGCGGCTGGAGGAGCTAGACGAGGAGGTCGTCGCGTGGCACGTCGGGTGGTCGTCCGCGCCGGCCCTGCTGGAGGAGGTGCCGCCGGAGCTTTCTCGCGAGACGGACCGGCGGGAGCGGGAGGCGTGGCCGGAGTAGGGCCGGGCGAGCGAGTGTGCTCTCGACGCGGGGATCGAGGAGACCGACCGCCTCATCGACTAGATCCTCTGCGACTGCTACGACCTGACGAACGAGGAGAGCAGGGCCGTGGAGGCGGCGGTCGCGGAGTAGGGACGGGAACCGGTGATAACGTCTTTTCACCCCGTTTCCGTACCGGAGCGCGCGGCACGGCTCACGACGAGATACATCGGGGCGGAGCGATCCTCGAACGCGACCGACGCGGCCGCCGATCCCGACGGCCAGCGGTCCGAGTCCGCGACCTATCCCGGGCTCCTGACCGCGCGGACCGCGGGCGGCACCTGCCACCTCGCGCCGGGGTACCACGGCGAGGCGACGACGCTGCCGGACCGTGCGCTCGGCCCCGTCAACGGCGTGGTCGTCGAGGAGGCGGGAACGCGCTACGAGAGCCTGCTGCTCGACGACCGCCGGCGGCAGGCGCAGTACGGCGCGCTCTTGGACGCGAACCTCGACGGCGACCGCGTGCCCGCCTTCGCCGTCGACGTTCCGCCCGAGGGCGGTCGGAAAGGGTACGGGGAGGGCGTCGACGCGGTCACCGAACTCGTGACGGGGACGGCGGCGTTGGCGGCGCTCGGCGTCGTCGGCGTCGCGCTCGGCGCGGCGGTCGCGGCGCTCCTCTGGCTCCCGCTCGCGATGGCGGTGTGCCTCCACGTCCGTCCGCCGAGCGCGGTGCGGCGGCCCGACCGAATCGGCGCGTGCTGCCGCGGGGTCGTCGCCCGCGGCCAACTGCTGAAGCCTACTCGCTGGCGGCGGGCCAAAGAGGCCCGCGAGCCGGACATCGACGCGCCCGAACCGGACGCCTCGTGGTTCAAGCGATGAGCGACCTGCCGCGAAACTTCTCCGTCCGGGAGACCGTCGCCGTCCTCACGGCTTTCAATTAATCCGATTGCTTTCTGTAGTCCCCGTTATCCGTGTGCCGAGAGTAATTAGCAAAGGTCCGAACAGACCGAACAGAACCGTGGGAATTGCGATAAGAGCTTCAAGCCAGTGAGCGTCTGTCATAATCCTACCTAATCTCTCAATGAATGTCGGATCTTGGCCGGAAACGTACCAAGCGAGGATCCCGAACACGAGGAGATACGACTTGAAGACAACAGATTGGAAACGAAGGCCGAGGATCCCACCAGTAGTTCCGAGTACGAGCAGCACAATAGGTGTGAGAAGCCAGTGTATACTTCCCGCAATGGATGATGCTTCACTCAAAATGTAGAAATAACCATAGCCAGCAGCGAGCGGAGCTATCAGGTGCTTAATTACAACGAAGAAGAAAAACGGTAAAATTGTGTATACACGAGACAAGTAGTTATTCACTATATCCTGTTGGTCGTTCTGAGTTGTATCCCGTGTGATGTCGTGCTTGTGTTGACTATTATGACAGTTAACGCAGAGCGTCTGAAGATTATCTAACGAATCAGAACCACCCTCAGATCGTGGCGTAAGGTGATGCGCGTGGAGTTCAGTATCTCCGGAGGACCCACCCCGGGCACCACATTGTTGGCAGGTATAATTGTCACGTGAATAAACTTTTCTGCGCCTCCCGTCCCAATCATCAGGGTAGCTCGAAGCCGCCATATAGCGGTTTTATCTTTCTGATCCGCCGTATGAATATTATTCAAACTTGCTGATATTTAGAATGGCAAATCAGGAGAAGTCACCGCTCGTTACAGGTCTACGTCGCTCGCAGCGTTTCTCGCGGGGCAAAAATACGGACTCGCGGGGGTCCCGCGAGCGAGCACAGCGAGCGAGTGGGACCACACGAGGGAATGACTAAGCGAACGAAGTGAGGAAAAGGATGGACTCGCGGGGATTTGAACCCCGGGCCTTCCCCGTGCCAGGGGGATGATCTACCACTGATCTACGAGCCCTCGAACGCATTCGTTCGTTCCGCGGTGAATATCTTAAGGGCTTCGAATCGCGGACCGACCGGACCGCGCGCCGCCCACGCTCAGATCCGGTTGGAGTCGACGTACACGTCGAGGTCCACGTCGCGTCGCGATCCCTCCAAGTCGCGGACGGCGCGCTCGACGACGCGCTCGGCCTCGCTTCGGATCAGCGGGATCGCCTTCTTCAACACCCAGTCGAACGAGACGAGCCGCGGCAGGTCGAGTGCGTCCGGGCTGGCGGAGCCGGGGTCGAACTCGACTTCGAGCGCGACCTCGCAGGGCGCGTCGTCAGTCTCCTCGGCGGCCGCTTCGCCCCCGTCGGTCGACGTCGGCGTCACCCGCCAGCAGCCACCGGCGTCGATGTCCTTCGTTATCTCCCAGTCGATCCGCTCGGGCGGCTCGACGCCGGTCACCTCGGAGCGGGCGGTGTAGGAGATCTTCCACCACGCGAACGTGAGCGCGTACCGGGTGCCGGGGCCGCCGTCGCCGGTAACCGTTTCGACCTCTCGGAGGTACTCGGAGTAGTTCGCGTACTGCGGGAAGTCGAGCAGGAACGCGTACACGTCTTCGGGGTCGGCGTACACCTCCGTGCTCACGACGAGTTTGTCCACGTACGTGGGTTCGCGTGACGCTTATTAAACGGTCCGGCGACCGAACTCGACCGACGGCTCTGGGGTGATTCCCGTCACAGTCGCGGCCGATTGCGGAGTGACGGCGAACACCGTCGAAGCCCCAGCCGCGAGGACTCGCGCGGCTCGCTGTGCGCTTCAGTCGCTCGCTTCGCTCGCTCCTCCCAGTGCTTGCGTCGCCGTGCTTCGTCCTCGCGGCTGCCCCCTCGAGCCCCGCCCCGCACGGCACCGCTCCACACACCTCCCCGGCCTCGTCGCGCTCCTCGCGCCCCCCTCGGGCGCTCGGAGGCGCGCG